>JAFOYS010000281.1 GCA_017391435.1 Alistipes sp.
ATACAAAAATCCCCCCCCCGAATTTTCGGAGAGGGAATGTATATTTAAGTATTTGTAATGCTCTCATACTTTTTGACTATTCCGTATGCAAATGTAGTAACAAAAAACCGTAGTTGCAAGCAAATGAACAAAAAAAATTGTGCAAAAACTCTAAAGTGCACTCTGCTCCTCGGCAAAAATGGTCTCAAAGAGCTCGCTGAGCAAGGCTTTATCTGCAATGATTTTTCTCAAGGCCTCAAGTTGGCGAGCATTCTCGGAGTGGGGAATCCAGAGCTTGAGGTATCCGCCCTCGCCATATTTCTCAGTAAGGTGTTCTATGCAGCGGGCAAAGTGCTCCTCGCCTGTAAGTGTGGGGTAGTGCGCGAGCCCATACTGCACCGTGCGGCGGATAATAGTATGGGGGACAATAAGCCTATCTGCCTCGGCAACAATGCGGCCATAGATTGTTCTCGGCTCGTGGTCAGAGGATGCACGGTGGTCCTCTACGGCCTGCTGCATAACTACTATCTGCTCTGGTGTAAAGTGTTCCCTTATAAACTTATCTGCCGCAAGAATCTCTGCTGAGACTATATGGTGGCGCTCACGACCCGCCGTAAGACCCGTATCGTGGTAGGCGGCAATGGTGTATACCATATTTATATCTACATCGTACTCTGCGGCTATAGCAAGGCTTCGGTCTATAACCTCGCGGGCGTGGTCTGTTTGGTGCGCGCGGTCAAAAGAGGAGTAGAGCGGGATAATCTCCCGCTCTATATACTCAACAATCTCACTATTCATAGTCATAGAGTAGCTCTATATCGTCAAGCCACATAATAGACTCCTTACTGCCGACAAAGTAGTCGCCATAGCTTGAGCCAGAGGCTACGATAATAATATGTGTAGGCACACGGTCAAAGTCGCGGTACTCAAGTGGAATTGTAAACTCGTACCAATCTTTACTCTCGCGGTAGAGTATCTCTCCGTAGGCGATAATGCCCTCGTTCGTAGAGTTGAAGAACGACGACTCCTTGCTTGTATCTACAGCCACAGGAGACTCTGGCGTACCGCCATAAACAGTATAATCCCAGTCGCCCAGAGCGATATAGATACTACCACGATCTGGCTCGCCAAGAGCTGGAACCTTAGGGTTGCTCTTTGGAGGAGCGCAGTCAATAACTCCGCAGTTATACTTCATCCAGCCACGCAGAGCAGTAGGGCGCAAGCCGAATGGACGACCAAAGTGTACAACACCATTTGTGCCCGAGATGCCTGCAAAGGAGCCCGCAAAGTAGTTTCCAGCAGCAAACTTCTTAATACCCAGCACATTTGCCTGCTGTGACCAGAGCTGTGCACAGGTGCCACTCTTGCCTGGAGCGAGATTCTCAGTGTGTGGAGTGGTAAGGTTAATGCCCGCAATAGCAGAGCCAGGGTTACCTGTTCCCCACCAAGCGCTCTGTTTATTGAGGTATGGGTAGTAGGTACCACCATCAGTAGACCAGTCGTTAAACTCAGCATTTGGAAGAGCGAAGGTCTCGGTAGTAGTGACAGAGACAACATTTGACAACTGCTCGCCCTTATCAGAGATGGCATAGCCGATAATCTCGTACTCAGACTGTGGGTTAAGGTGGCGAACGGTAGCCTCAATAACTCCTCCGCGAGAGGTGTACCAGCTATGCTCAAGCTCACTCCACTGCTCAGCTCCCTTTGCACGGTAGCGGAAGCCAGTCTGTGCGCCATCGATACCTGTAGCCTTGAGCCATACAACCTTAGCACCAGCAACAGCGCGAGTGATATCAACCTGAACCTCCTTTGGCTCAACAATAAGTCGCCAGATTACGCGACGGCCATATGCATCTACAGTAACGGTCTGTGTATGGTCCGCATTGCTAAAGTCGCGCAGTGTAGATGCCTCGGGATAGTCGTACTCAGGCTTTGGACCCAAGCGAAGCTGTGTGACAGTAACTGTATCGAGACCAAAGTCAGAGCGGCGGTATACCTTTGCAATAGCGCGGTCGGTATCCCACTCGGTCTGGCCAATCTGACCAATAACACTAAAGCGGCGGTCAATAGTCTGGTTGGCTACAATAACCCACTCATAGTCCTGATAGAGTGTAAGGACCACATACTGCGGATAGCGAAGGTCAAAGGTGCCGACCATATCGCGAGATGGGGTAGCGTTCTCACTATACTGGATATCGGTAATCTTGACATTGCGGATATCTACATTCTCGGCAAGGGTGACTGTAATCTTGCGATTTGCAGTGTCAATAGTAGGCTCGCCAACAGCTCCCTCGACAGTTATGCTTGTGATATCAAGCTCTACAACAGGGTAGGGGATATCGTTCTTAATACAAGAACTCAGCGCAGCAAGTGCAGCTATAAGTGTCAGAAACTTTCTCATTATTTATCCTTTTTCTTATTCCACAGGTGGATGTTCACGCCAATATTTATCTGTGCAAGATTGAGTCCAAAGCGGAGCTTTGAGTAGTCGCGCTTGCCAAGTGTGTTTCCGTTGCCATCGCTCTGCTTGATGTGGTTATACTGCAGACCACCAAGGCCAAAAGATACGCCAGCGCAGACATTTGGGAAGATGTAGACAGAGAGTCCCGGAGCAAATGAGAGTCTTAGGCGGTAGTTGTCTGAAACAGTAGTCTTGACGCTACCCTCGCTTGAGTAGTTGAACTTTGACTGACCTATCTGGCCAGAGAGCTCCCACTCGGCAAAAAGACCGAAGCGACCCTTCTTGTCAATAGCCATATATGAGCGGTGGTAGAGGGCTGCAGAGTATGCTTGGTTGCGGTATCCGAGACCTCCAAAGGAGAGGTTTACATCGTTTGCCTGACCAAGATTAAGGCCGATATTATCAAGCGCTCCGTTGGCATAGCTATAGCCAAGGCGAACTCCAACAGCGTGGTTGTCGCTATAGAAGTAGCCATAGTGAGGCTTAATGGTAAACATAGAGCCACGAAGGTTGATATTGTCAATGATAAGTCCAAGGTCGCTATCCTCGCTCTCAAGGGTGCCATATGAGACGGTAATACCGAGCATAGACTCGCCCTTGAAGACAAACTTGTTGCTGCTAATCTGGCGGTCAATGCGTGGTGTACGCCTCTTAGCAGAGGATAACTTGCTGCTCTCGGTAGCAGTAGGAATCTGTTGCGCCACAACTGTGCTAACGGCGCAAAGGAGTAGAAGTGTTGTAAATAACCTTTTCATCTGTGCCGTGGTTTAGAGGTAAAACGCAACTCCCAAGCCGATTGAGAGTATGTTGACTTTGAAATTCATATTGCTTGACGAGCTCTGACCTGTGGTAATCTGGTTGTGAACCTGAGTGGTGCGGGTGTAACCAAGACCGAGGATGCCGACATTGAGCTCAAGGGCCATATTGTTTGTAATAAAGGCAACAATACCCGGATTTGCACCAAGAGAGATATCGGTACTCTTAGCAAATGTTCCGCGGATAGGGTGACCCTCGGCAAACTTAGACTCAGAGCCTCCAACGCCAAGCTGGAACTCAGCAAACAGTGCAAGACGCTTGTTCTGTCCCAGTGGAATATACTGTCGCCAGATTGCTGCTACATTGTACGAATGTTTGAGCATATAGTAGTAGTCTACTCCAAAGTTTAGCGCAGCATCTCCCTCGCCAAGGTGTAGCGAAGCAGAGTCCATATTGAGGAATGAGCGGCCATATGCGCCACGCAGACCAATAATGGAGTTTGGTGCAAGCGAGTATCCGACAAGCGGGCTGACCTTAAATGAGTAGCCGTTGGACACAATATCCTCAATAATGAGAAATGTGTAGTCGGAGTTGTTGTGTGTCGAGTAGGTAAGACTACCTCCAAAGACCCACTGACCCTTTGGTACGATATGGGTCTTCATATCAGATATGCCTCGGCCCTCACGCTGCTGCTGACGGCTTAGCGAGGGAGCTACTGTCGCCTGTTGAGCAGTGGCGCTGAGTGCAATCAGAATGGTTGCGGAAAGTACCGCCAATCTTTTGTTTAGAAACATTCGTATTATGTGTTGTAAATGCCCTCCCCAGTGTGGGGAGAGCACTTGGTTTAGTATACAAACTCTACATCGTCAATATACATATAGCTGTCAGTAGAACCGGTGAAGTAGTCACCATAACCAGAGCAGCTAAATGTCAGAACAAGCAGTGTAGGCTTTGTTGTAACGCCCTGCTTGTACTCAATAGGAAGCTCCATAAGGGTCCACTCGCTGTGGTCCTCAGTGCTCTCCCAGTATGCCATAGCGTAGATACCCTCAGTCTCAAAGTTAGGGGTAAAGAAGGTCTCAGGCTTGTTTGTGTTGACAGTAAACTTACGGTCAGTAAAGCAGCAGTAGATCTTTGCAAGGTCAGTTCCTGAAGTGTGGCTACCCTCGTTAATCTCACCCTGGTGGTTCTTCATCCAGAAGCGGATAGCCTTTGGACGAGCTGTAAAGTCAATTGGGCGACCAAACTCAACAATACCACCCATACCGTCAACAGCCACAAAGCGACCAACAAAGAGGTTACCAGCAGCAAACTTACCGATACCCAGAACGGATGCCATAATAGACTTCATATAGGCACTCTTAACGCCTGTAGAGCCTGGACGAGCATCTTCTGCTGCAACAGTGAGCTGCTTGCCAATAAGGCCTGCTGTAGCGTGGTTACCTGTATCCCAGAACAGATTGCCTGGATCGGCAGCAGGGCACTCGGCCTTGTCTGAGGCTACAGACCAACGCTCAAAGCCTGACTCTGGAATCTGAACACCATTAGGGGTGGTAACAGTAAGCGACTTACCAACCTGAACACCAGCAGCAAAGAGTGCATACTCATAGTTGCGACCAGAGTAGAACTCAGTAGTAGTGGCGTTGTAGATATTTGCAACACCTGAAGCGGTAACAGGGAGCTGCTTCCACTCTCCACCAACCTCGCGGTAGCCGATAGTAATACTGCTGCTCATAGAGAATGCGCTAAAGTCTGCACTCTCAAACCAGAGGTCGTATGCGCTGATAGGAAGGATACCCTCAATGTAGTATACACACTCCTGATAGCCTACACCACCGCTTGCATCCTTAATGCGGAAGGCAACGGTCTGTGCTCCACCGTTAAGTGTCGCAAAGAGTGGCTCAGAGAGGGCTACGCTATACTCCTTTGCAGAGACCTTTGTAACTGCAATACCCTCGTAGGTATTCTGAAGGCAGTCATAGGTTACTCCGCCGCAGGTGATATTGAGCTGCGAGATGGTATCAAGGGCTACAATAGTGTAGCTGCGAGTACCACCAGCGTATGTATACGGAAGGTTAATATCAAAGCCTACGCCCTTAACAGTAGGGTCTGGGCTGAATGGAACCTTATCCTCACGACGGTCAACAGAGGTGTCAACAGTAGCCACAAGGGTAAGACCACCTGGAGCATCCTTAGAGTACTTGAACTTAAGGGTATAGAGCTTCTGTGGCTCGATGTTCTCAATAACGCCAGAGGTAGTAGTAACCTCGCTACCCTTAGTGCCACTGAACTGCCAGCTGAGCTTTGTAGCGCCCTCAGGCATAAGGAAGTAACCCTCAGCGCTGTCGGTATACATAAGTGACGGAACTTTACCAGACTTTGCAGCCTCAAGGTCAAAGCTATCGCTAAGTGAGACATAGGTGTAGTAGTCAGTAGTAAAGTGTGCCGCAACAGTAGTATCGTAGGCTACCGCTACAGGGATATTCTGCATCTGGCACTCAACAGTAACATCGGTTGTGCTGCCCGCAGTGATTGTAAAGTCAGCATTACCGACATAGTACTTCTCGGTAAATGAGGCAAGGGCCTTTGTGCCGACCTTTACCTGTGCGGTATAGTTATCCTTGATAAGCCAGATGTACTGAGGAACATCGCTCAGTGAGGTGTACTTGCGGACAAGCTCCTTGCTGCTGTCGGCAGCATAACGGTATATCTTGAGCTCAAACTCTGCTGCAGGGTCAACATCTGCACGAGTGCTCTCAAAATCTATATTTAGAGCCAGAACACCCTCGTTCTGGGCCATATCTAAACTCTGCTCTGCTTGATTATTACACGCGACAGAGAGTAGCGCAAGGGATGCGCAGACGATAATCTGATATATCTTTTTCATACTTCTGCCTATTTAACAGTTTTAATCATCAGTGTCTTTACTGTAGTGTTGCCATCGTTGTCGGTAATGGTCATAATAAAGTCGTGGTTACCAGAACCGGTGAATGAGAGCAACGAGAGGAATGGAGTGATTGTAAACTCAACAGAGGTCTGATTCTTTACCTGCTCGCCAGTAGGGAAACCGAGGTTTGAGAGCGATGCAGCGATGCCTGAAGCGTCAAAGGTAGGGTCTACAGTAGAGTATGATGCAGTAGGCTCAACAAGGTTCAGCACATTGCAAAGACCTACAGTGCCGAGCTGATCTGGAGTAAGAACATCAGAGTTGATAGTAACGGTAAACTCCTTAATACCAGAGGTTGCGCTGACAAGAACATCGATGCTAAGCTCTGGGGTAACAGTATGACGCTCGTCAATGTTAAGACCCTTAAGGATTGCTACAGGGCCTACCTGCTCACCCTCAATAGTGATTGCAAGGGTCTTGGTTGTAGCGCCACCAAGCTCGTCAGTAACGGTTGTAGTGAAAGAGTGTGTACCAACAAACTCGCTAAGGAGCTTCATCTGGCCAGTAATGTTGTATGATACGGCTGTAGTGCCGAGCACCTGATTGTTTACTGCAAGGCCCATAAGCTTCAGTGCGCCACTTGCAGCGCCAGCATTACAGAGGTCAATAGACTCAGTAAGGCCATACTCAGACAGTGAAGCAACCATAGTAGGGTTTGTAGAGCTGATTGCTACAAGAACAGATGCGATAGGGTTCTTTGAGGCGATATCAACAACGATGCTCTTTGTGCAGTTGCCATTTGCGTCAAAGTCTGTCTCAATAAGAGTTACAGGGGCGTCAATGTCACCACCAACAAGGGTAATGGTAGGTTTGTCATCGTCATCTACCATAACATTCTCAGAGATTAACTGTGCAAGGTCGTAGACAATGCTCTGGTCTACTACCCAGCCGTCAATAGTTACGCTGATAGAGATGCTACCCTCGCTTGAGTACTCAATATAGAGCTGGATGTCGCTATGCTGACCAGCCTTAACATCCTTAATTGTTGTGTTGAACTCAAAGGCTGCTGGGGCCTTGCCCTCCTGGGTGTACATACCCTTGACAAGTACATCAATGTCGTTCAGAGCCTTCTCGGCCTTGAAATATCCTGAGCGGGTCTCATCAACGCCGTAGACAAGAGATGCGCTACCAACAGTAAGAGTAGCAGTAGTGTCGTCAGAGAGCGAAGCACGAAGGTCTGCTGAGTAGCTGATAGTAGCCTGGATGTTCTGCAGTGTGCAGACAAGGTTATTTAGGGCTGTGGTCTGCTTGCGGACGATTGTAAATGGCTCTGTAAGGCCATATACTGGGCTGTCAAAGGCTGCACCTACCGCCTCGCCAGAACTCATCTTGAGAAGGTACTTACCTGCATCAAGGGCAATAGCCTCCGCTGGGCGCTCGCCATACTTGAATGACTGGATAAGAGTATCGCCACTCTCGTTATAAATAGCACAGTCAAAGCTGTTTATATCTACATCGGCGCGAGTAGCCTCTGCTCGGCTAACATTGCCATCAACTGTCTGGTGGTCAGTTACAACCTCTACGCTAAGGGCTGAGAGTGAGAGGAAACCAATATTGTCGCGACCCTCAGTCTGGTTGATTCTTAAATCCTCCTGGCAAGATACCGCCATAAGTGCGGTTAGAGCCATTAATAGTGTACTTTTGATAAGTTTCATATTGCGTTATTGTTTTATGCGTTAGGGTTAAGCTCTGTATCTACGACAATAGTATCGATAACAGTCTGGTTAAGCTTTACAGTAATCTTTACACCTCCAACAGTAGTAAGGTCGTAGGTTACAATGTAGCGTGTAGCAGGTGCTGTAGCCTCAATAGTCTGTGTTGCAAGACTCTCAACAGTGCCAGCAGCAAGGTTAGACTGACGGATGCAAGAGCAGTCAATATCAACGCTCTGCTGAGCAGCCACAAAGAGGTGCTCGGTGCTGCTAAGGTCAAGGTCAAAGCTGTTTGTGGCAGTAGTGAGCTTGAAGTCAGCAACTGGGAAGTAGCTCATAAAGGCCTCGGTGGTCTTAACCTCTACAATAGCCTTTGTAAGCTTTGCAGTAAGTGCTACCTCAGTAGTGCGGTTACGGTCCAGCACAACAACGCTCTTAGTAGCACCAAAGGCAGGGGTGTTGTAACCCTCAGCAGCGCTATCGCCATAGGCAAGAGAGACGGTGTAGTTTCCCGCTGTGAAGCGATTCTCATCTGTGTTGTAATCGGCAAAAGAGCTCCAAGTCTGCTCAAAGTTGTCGCCTGCAATATGCAGTGAGAGCTCAGAGAGCGATGGGGTAGGGAGTGTAATACCCTCAGCCCTTGTTGTTAGTTCACCTGCCACTGTGGCGGTGATTGCAATACGGCCCTTGTCTGACTCCGCCTGCGGGGTGTTATCCTTCTGGCAAGAGGCTACAAGTAGAGCTGTAAAAGCGAAAAGTAGTACCTTTTTCATAGCTTTTTATAGTTTGTGTGTTATTTGTCAATAGAGACCTTAATGTTGTCAATGTATACGAAGAACTCCTCGTTACCGATACCATCAAGTGTTGCAGAGGTGTCTGCATAGAAGCATAGACGCTGCTCTGATGTGGCATTTGGAACAGAGATGCTCTTTGTTGGGAAGCTGCTTGTCCAGCTGTCAATAGCATAACCGTCTATAAGGAAGTCAGAGTAGTGTGTTGTACCGAAGTCTGTAAGGGCTCCGCTCTCGCCCGTACCTGTAGCAACGCCGTCAATAGCGCTTGCAGTGTTTGTGTGGGTCGAGACAGAGATAGATGTACAGCTCTGACCTGTATAGTCCATACTTGAACCCTTAGCAACGTGTGCTCCAGTGTCAAATGAGACCTTCAGCTTTACTGTAGAGCCACTCTTGAGGGCGCTGAGCTGTGGGGTGTCAAGGCGACCACGGTGTGTCGTTGTAAAGGAGAGGACAAAAATCTTTACCATCTGGTAGCGGACATTGATTCTTATGCAGTTACCCTTGCTCACCATAAAGCGTGCTGCGCTCCAACCCTGCGAAGCCATATAGTTGTTAAGGCTCTCGCCTGGCTGCTTACGGTCATCACCCGAAGAGGTGTCATCGTCACCCTTGTTTGCATAGGTGGTGTTTATAGTAGAGAAGTCCTCGTAGAGCAAGTATGGAACTGCTGTGGCAATAGCGTTTGGACGGTATGGGGTAATCTGACATACAGTGACATTGCTCTCTACAACGGCATTGTCGCTGTCAAAGACTACGCGGTACTTTGTACCAGCAAGTGCCGACGAGTCAATCTGACCCTTAACAGTTGTGACATAGTAGGAGTGGTCAGCATTGCGGCTGTAGCTCTGAATAGCAGTGCCCGAGTTGTCGTAGATGGTAATGGTGTTGTAATCCTCACCGAGGTTATTCTCCGTTACATCTATATATATATCGGTAGAGTAGTCCATCTCTGGCACGGCAAAGCTCATCGGAGAGATGTGCGAACTCTCGGCACTCTTTGAGATAGCCACGCGGCGCTCAACAGACTTGTAGCCCGAAGCCTCTACGGTGTAGACGATATCGCCATTAAGCTCTGTTGGGAATATCATTGCCCAAACAGTATCGCCCGCCTTGTAGCCGTTAGGAATCTTGACCCTCAACTTGTTAGAGCCGTTTGTAAGGGTTGCTGGCGCAGTAGGATTTGCCACATCTACAACCACATCGCCCGTAACAGCTGCGGGGAAGGTAAAGTTAATGGCCGTAATAGCCTCACCGCTGAGAGTACCCTCGCCAGGAAGGGTGATTCTTAGCGCGTGCATCTTGTGGGTAAAGCGAAGGTCAAGCTTGCTTACAACCCCTTCTGCAAGCTCTGGCGCAGTGACTGCAGCAGAGACCATAATATCTGCCGAGCCGACAAAACTGCTACCATCCTGCTCGCTGGCAAGGGTATAGGTAGCACTTGTGCCACTGACAGATACGGGAATAGGGTAGGCGGCATAGTAGGTATAACTATCCGCAGGCATAGGGTCTATAAATGCCGTAAAGACCACATTGTCGTAGCCCGACTCGTAACGGTAGAGCGAGAAACTCTCCGCCTGCAGGGCATAATTACCCTCACTACCAACAGCCCATAGGGCAATCTTGTCACCCTTAGACCACTCGGCCGAACGACCATCCTCGCCTATAGAGGTGCGACTCTTGATAGCAAGTGACTGACCTATGCTGACCTGAATCTTGCCATTATTGACAGTGTTATCTACCTCGCTATGCTCCGTAGAACAGCCAGTAAGCAGCAGGGTCAACAGTAAAGATGTTACTAACTTTTTCATATTCACAATAATTGCGCGGCAAATTTAAGTTTTTATAGCGACGAATGAAAATAATTTCAACGAAACAGCGATTTTTCCCCACGAATCAGCATTTTATTCCATCGGCTATACCCTGTTCGCTCGTTGACAAAGTGACGACGACGACGAAAGTATAGGGTTTTCGTCGTCGTCACTTTGTAACGGGCTGTTGGCTATTGGCTATTGGCCATTGGCTGGCTACGCAGAACACTGCGATTGAGCCGAGGGCAGAGTGGGGCTTGTCCTACTATGCCGAGGCGTAGCAGGG
>JAFOYS010000282.1 GCA_017391435.1 Alistipes sp.
GGCAGAGAAAAATGATTTGTTTGAGGCTACTTGGTCTAAGGAGGAAAAGAAGTGGGGCAAGGTAACCATGTTACAAATTAGAGGAATTATGCCGCAACCTTTAAAGTATAAGAACTCTTCTTTAGCTGTTTCACGTTGGGTGCAACAAGGTAGAGGTGCTTCCGGATTGTATAATCCTTCATTAGGAAAGGGTGGTAAGAGAATCTATTTTTCAGGCGAGTTTAAGTCTGGAAAAGGGTCTCGTGACTTGTGGTACATAGATCAAGAGGCGAATGGTATTTGGAGTCGTCCGGTTTTGTTGGGAGATTCTATTGTGAATGGTCAGTCGTCTGAGGATTATCCATTGATTGTTGGAGATACTTTATTGTTCTTTGCTTCGGATAGAGCCGGAGGAGAGGGTGGAAAAGATATTTACATGTCACAGGGTGAAAATAATCAATGGGGCGAAGCGCAAGTTTTATCTGATTTAATAAATAGTTCTGCCAATGATTTTAATATAATTTTTGGGAAAACATCCGGAATCTTCTTTATCTCTGATAGAGAGGGAGGAAAGGGTAGTGATGATATTTATCAGGCTTCTCCTCTTTACGTGACGCATGATACAGAATTGGCGTTGGAATTACCACTGGATGAACCAAAGGGCTTCCATTGGGTTTTATTCTTCTTCGATTTGGACAAGTATGTTATGAAGCCTGAATATGAGGTTCAGTTGGATGAATTGGTTGAGGCGATGAAAGAGTTCCCTGGAGCTACCTTTGAGATTAGTGGACATACAGACTCTCGTGGAGATGATAATTACAACATGAGATTGTCTGATAAACGTGCGAAATTCGTTCGCGAATTGTTATTGAAACGTGGTGTTGATCCATCTGTCTTAGTTGCTATTGGTAAGGGTGAAACGGAACCAATTGTTCCAAATGCTCAAACAGAACCGGAGCACGAGCAGAACAGACGTGTTGATGTAAAAATTATTAACGAATAATTAGGGAGGGACGAAAGATGAAAAAGTTATTAGTTTTGATAGGATTCCTTTCATTAGGATTTGCGGTAAATGCGCAACAAGAGTTGCTCCTTTCCCAACAATATTTTTCCCGTATTAATAAGAATCCGGCAGGTATAGGTTTTAAGTTTTTATGTTGATTTAATGTTTATGCTGAAAGACTTCTGAATTAACTATCTGCAAGATGAAAATAATTAAATATCTGAGTACTACAAATAGTCCACATTATTGATTTAAATAATTTCTGAAATAACCACATAGTTTAAAGTTTATTCAGAAACAAGTATAAACGCACTTAGCGATACAATGTATACAATCCATATTACATTCCACCAGCGTTCGCTCTTGATTTTTCTGTATGCTCGAATAAATACTACTTCGTAATCATTGTCCTTGCCCACCACTTTTTCACGGCGCTTAAATTCGACTACGGCATTATAAGAGTTTTTCAGATCGTATCTTTTATCAGTTGCGTATCTAAATACAATCTGCAACAGAAGTAGTAAACATATAGCACTGGATATAGTTATCAACACCACTGGTGAAAACCTAAAATCAAACAAGTAAGACATCAACATAATCGCGCCGCACAAATGGGTAAGCGCAGCAGTGGTGTTATAACTGACGATAATACTATCACAAGCTTTCTGCTTCTGACAGAATCTCTCTATACTGATACTATCCCTTAGTGAAAACAGATACCATTGTGCGCCAACAAATGAAAAGTTCCTTGAAGTTAATACTACCTCTAATATTATTACAAACAGTATAAATATCTCCATAACTACATTCTTATTAGTTGCAAAGTTAAATAAAACTTACAACAAGAGGCAAATTATTATAGGTATAAAAAATTTGGAATTGTCACAAATTTGACAATATTGAAATTATGGAAGAGTAGCACAGCTGATAGTTACATTCACAACTAGTAGCATAGCAGAATTAACAAAAAAATTGCCCCATAGGAGAGGCAATTTTTACATTTAATTATATCGATTCTTTAGAAGCTATACTTAAAGAGCAAGTTTATGCGGTTGGCGTGATTTTGTTCGCTATTCATATTCTTGCGGGCGGCCCACAGGTACTCTGCTGCAATCTTGAAGCGAGGAGTTAGGCTATAGAAGACATTACCAAAGGCATACTGTCCACGACGATACTGATTATCGGCATAGAAGCCATTTTTGTGCTGCACTTGAACCATTGAGAATCCACCAGAGATAAAGAGATTTGGGAGGATATTTACTTGAGCTGCAGCCTGCCATCCCCACATTGGCATAGTCTGGATGCGTGTTGGGTCTGTTGGATTTGGAGTAAAGTCAAGGCCTGCACCTGTCAAATCTTGGATATATGGGGTAACACCCTCACCATAGACGCCATTCATAAAGAGCTGGATCATCTTGGTTATATGGATATTACCGCTCAATTGTACGCCCCAACCAAACAAATCTGTTGTACTCTTTCGTGCATCATTGTAGAGATACATATTACGCAGAACTGCTGAAGCTCTGATATGGCTCTGGCGATTTTTACCCCACATATACTGCAGATAGAGAGGGAAATCTGGCACTCGCTGAGGCACCGACATAAATGTCTGGCCATAGGTACCAGAGACATTTGGCATCTCGGCAGCAACTCCAAATTTCATATGATTGTTAAGGAAATCCATCTCATAGCGAATCATTGTTGCAAAGTTGAAGTTATATGCATTAGGTCCCTGGAAATCAATAGTTGTCGGAGCTGCAGTAAGGTCGCAGAAGGTTGTCACATCACGACCAAATGTAAATCCAGCCAGCTGCACATATCCAGAGCGTAGGCGCGGGGTATAACTACCTCTGCTACCGCCACGAAAATCGGCATCAAAGAAGATTACAACGGGCTTATTTGACCATTTTGGATTTGCTATAGCACGCATATACAAGCGTGAGGTTGTAGCATCCATACTCAGAGCCTGACGATTTGCAAACGATGATGCCATAGGCACATCATAAGGAACCATATCTCTACTCTCCACCGCATCGTCAAAACTATAACCCGTACGGAGTGCAACATATCCACCAATAGCAAACGAGAAGCTGTTTTTATGGTTTGCAAAGACCACATTTGGTGCATCAACCTGCTGTACACCTGCTCGCGTAGCATCACGATGATCCTCTACAGCCGCCTTTGCCGCAGCATTACGCTGAGCTGCAATATGTTGCTGAGCAAGGGCGGGGTTGTTGCTCCATATCGTATCGGACTCCTTTACCGATATAATATAGACGGTAGGCTCCCCAGAATGGTTATGACGCTCCCAGCCGCGTCTTTGAGCCGTTGCAGTTAGCACTGTGCCAACTGTCAAACAGAGAAGTAAAAGTTTTTTCATAGACATAAATGTTTATAGTAACACGCCCCTTAATTTGCAAGATATATGCCAATTAGAAAAGTGTTGTTTATTTAGAGCAAATAGCCTATCTTTGCCACTATGATTGGAGTGATATTTATCGTTATAGCGCTACTTACTGCGTGGGCGGACCACAGAGCTTACCGCAAGGTGTCAGCATCTAAATTGTGGCAAAGAATTATATATGCTACAACACTTACGCTGTTAAACATTCTACCTCTTATACTGCTATCAATAACAGCCGTAGCACCTGACAACAGTCAGACTATTATGAGCATAGCCTCGTGGGCGCTTACAATCTATACTATAGCCACGCTCGTGCGAATGAGCTTCTACTTAGGTTTTCTTACAATAAAGCCTAAAAAGCTGGCGCTAATAGTAGGGGGTATATTTGCCACAATAGTGTTTGCCACTCTGTGCAACAGTCTAATTAACACTCGTACCAACCTAAAGATAAAGAGAGTCGCTATAAAACACGCAACCATTCCCAAGAGTTTCGACGGATTTAGAATAGCACTCTTTTCGGACCTTCACATCGCTTCACTTATTTCACCTGAAAGGGAGATTACTCGTCTTGCTGAAAGCATAAACAAGCAAGATGTTGATATGGTTATATTTGCTGGAGATCTACTGCACATTCGCCACACAGAGCTATCGGCGAAGATTGCCAGCATACTATCAACAATCAAGGCGCGATATGGAGTATACACTGTATTGGGCAACCACGACACCGGTGTCTATATTAAAGACACTCTATCACTGACAAAAAATGAGAATATTGCACACCTTAATACCAAAATTGGTCAAATCGGGTGGACTATGCTTCGCGATAGCACGATATATGCTGTAAGAGGTCGTGACTCAATTGCGGTCACCGGTATAGACTTTACCGATGCGCTTTTAGAGTACAAGCACTCGTTTGCAACGCCAGATAATTACTCGGCAGAGAGTCTGTTTTCATCAATACCTAAAGAGATGTTTAACATTGCTGTTTCACATCTTCCACAACTGTGGCACCCGATAAGTAGTGGCAACTTTGCCGAGCTTACACTTTCGGGTCATATACACGCAACGCAAGTCGCTGTAGAGATGTTTGGCAAAAGAGTCTCTCCGGCAATGTTGATGTACAAAGAGTGGAGCGGACTCTATAGCAAGGATAACAACCATCTATATATCACAGATGGTATTGGCAGTGTTGGATTCTATCTGCGCATCGGAGCAAGACCGGAGCTAACAATTATTGAACTGAACAGGTAGGGCGACATTGTCGTGCTGCCACAACAGCTACGACAATGAGATTTACGGCACTACTTTTTCTAACTATAGCAATAACCATCCAAACATACGGACAGGGCCGACTGTCACTATCAGAGGCAACTACCTTAGCCTATGCCACAAATGACAAGATTAAAGCCTCTGATTATCTAATACTTGCGGCACAAAGAGAGAGGCAAGCCGCTCTATCGCTCTTCTCTCCGCAGATAAAGATTCACAGTGGATATGTCTACGCCCAGAAAGATATTAATATTGATGCAAATCCACTAAAGCCGCTTTTTACACCTCTTGGCATCAAACCACTATTAGCGCTTGACTGGAAATATACAATTCAAGAGCGCAATTTCGGCTTTATTGAGGCTGATGTTACCGTTCCAATCTTTACAGGAGGAAAGATTATATCTGCCGTTAGAGCAGCCAAAATAAACGAGCAAATAGCTAATAGAGAGTCTATTGCAGAACACCAAGCGATATTTACCGAGGTTGTTGACAGATATTTTTCACTCTCCTTAGCACGCAGCGTAGTATCACTCCGCAAACTTGTAGTAAATGGTATAGAGAGACATCTTGGCGACATAACAGCCCTTGAGGCTCAAGGGATGGCCACAAAAGCAGAGAGACTATATGCCCAATATAGACTCTCGGAGGCAGAGCAACAACTATCAGCAGCCGAATCAACACTCGGCCTTGCACATAAGGCACTCTGCTCAACTATCGGCAGTGAGGCCATAAATCATTTATCAACACCAATATTCTATCTACCCACAATAGAAGAGTTAGACTATTTTACAACTCTTGCTGCACAAAACAACACCCAACTTGCTGAAATCAGAGACCAACGCGCTCTTGCAAAAGAGAATATAGCTATTCACCGAGCAGAGTTTTTTCCAGAGGTAGTTGCTATGGGCAGCGGTGCATTAATGCACAATGTAACAAACATTTTACCGCGTTGGGCTGTTGGCGTAGGGGTCAATTTCAAACTCTTTGATGGACTGCGGCGAGAGTTTAAGTTCTCTGCGGCAAAGAACACATATAGACGCGTAGAGGCGTTAGAGAGGGCTGCAGAGCAGGATATTAATCTGCTAATAACATCGCTCTACAACAGAGTAACAGCCTCGCTTGAGCAGATTATAGCCTTAGAGAGATCTATAGATTTTGCCACTGAGTATCTACAGATGCAACAGAGGGCTTTTAC
>JAFOYS010000283.1 GCA_017391435.1 Alistipes sp.
GATTGGCTACTGCGCTCGCTATTGCTCGCTCCGTCACGCCCATCCCCTTTGCTCGCCGCGAGGCCTAATCAAAACGCTCGCAGGAAGTTGTTACACAACACCCCTTGTAGTTGGCAAGGGGATTCGAATGGCGAAGCCATCACCGACCAAGTGCCGCTGTCGCCACTTGTGGCGGTGCGGAGATACACGCGGGAGGTAACCCCTAATCGTGAGAATCAACTGACTCTACTTTAGCGCAGAACAGAGTCCGCAGGACTGTTTGGGTTTTGGCTGCGATATGGGTGTTTACACACATAAATCGCAATGACAAAACAAGAACAGATGACTTAGAGTCATCTGTTCTGCGATGAACGACAAACAGAGACCTGAAACACAGGTTATAAAAAACAAGAAGGTGTCAAATGACACCTTCTTGCTTGCTTTTTGTAGTGGATAGGGGATTCGAACCCCTATGTCGTGCGTGAGAGGCACGTATCCTAGCCCTTAGATGAATCCACCATCTTTCTCATTGCGAGTGCAAAGATAGAGCAAAAATTTTTACCGTGCAAATATTTTGGAAACTTTTTTAACATTTTTTATGAAAATTGTGAAAAATCGTCCAAAATTGGGCATCTGACTGCAGAAAACTGCCTTGCGGTTTCGTTTTTTGGAGAAAATATCCTATATTTGTTAGTCAACCCAAACAGTCAACAGATGGATTTTATAGTATCAAAACTTTCGTTACTCGCGCACTGCCCTCTTTTTATTGCGTTAATAGTGCTGATTGCAGCTGTGCTTTGTCGCAAGATGATTTGGCGTCTGCTTAAAGCTATCAACAAAAAGATTGAGCGCAACCTATTTATATATGCCCTACTTGTATCTACACTAAGCACCGTAGCCATATACTACGGCATAGGTCACAGCAGTGAGAGGTGGCTCTACGACATTGTGCGTTCAGTTATAGCCGCTATGGGTATGTTTGTGGGTAAGTTAGACTTAAGCATCATAAGCATCAAGGAGAATGAGTATTACATTGCCCTAATACTTGTGCTCTATATCTGTTCGCTGCTTACAACAGTCAAGTTGTTGCTTAAATTTGTCTTCTTCAGGTTTACATCTTGGGTTAAGGTAAAGTTTGGCAGATACAGCAACCACAATAGACCGATAAACATCTTCTGGGGCATTAACGAGGCCTCATATATGCTTGCCAAGCAGATTGTTACTCGTAATGGGGGCAAGGTTGTATTTATATGCACAAACGACCTGCGTGACTATGACAGTCAAAAGAGTATTGGCACGGGGCGCATCCTTGACCTTATGTCGCTGCAGCGCAAGGATATTGAGAAGTTGGAGGATATCGGCGCGTTGGTGGCAAATTGCCATATTGACCTTACTCAGATAGAGATCAACAGTCTGTGTGAGGATGCTGACATTTTCAAGATGTTAGAGTTAGAGGATATTGCAGTGCTGATAAAGAACAGCAGCCAGGCAAGGATATTCTTCCTCTCGGAGAGCGAAGAGAAGAACATTCTACAGGCAATAAATATTATGAACGATAGGAGCATTCTTGCCGCGGCAGACAAGGCCCATATATACATCCACGCCCGCCGCAGCTCCAAGAACGAGATATACAACCAGCACTCGCTCTACTCGGCATCAAAGATTAAGGTATCGGTTATCGACTCCTCGTTCCTCTCTATCGCCCTACTAAAGCGTGGGGCGGAGTACCATCCCGTAAATGTTGTCAATGTAGAGACAGCAAGCGCCACTGTAGACTCACCATTTAACTCTATGGTAATCGGCTTTGGCGAGACGGGCATAGAGGCCTTTAAGTTTATGTATGAGTTTGGCAGCTTTGTAACCAAAGAGGGGACAAAAACACCATTCTCTACAATTGCCATAGATGCAAAGATGGACCAGATTGCAGGGGCAGTACGCAGGCAGTTGCCAGACATTAAAGAGAATGAACTTGAGCTCTTCTCGGCTACTATTGACTCTGTACCATTCTGGGACAAGATTAGCAAGAACATCGGCAAGCTGAACTACATATTTATAACCATCAACAACGACAAGAAGGCGCTATCGTTAGCTATAGATATATATAAGTATGCCCTACGACAAATAGATGGAGAGCTAAAGAACTTCA
>JAFOYS010000284.1 GCA_017391435.1 Alistipes sp.
GTTGCCCGAAGGTGTTGTTCAGAATATGTTTGGCATAACGGGTGTGAGAACCTGGAAAGAGCTGCAAGGTATACCTTGTATAGAGTTTGAGGATGGCTTTGAGGCAAAGCAATCAATATGCGTTTCTCGTAGTTTCTCATCCGAGATATATGAGGTTAAGGAGTTACAGGAGCAGATAGCAAACTTTGCTTCTACTATGGCTGAGAAGTTGCGTAAACAGCACTCCGTAACATCGGAAATAGTAGTCTTTGCCTACACAAATCGTTTTAAGGAGTCTGCACCGCAAACATATGCAAATGCTCTGGTCTGCTTTGTAACACCAACTGCCGACCAGCGAACAATAGTTAGTCAGGCGGTTGCTGCAGTTAAGAGCCTATATAAGAGGGGTTTTGGCTATAAGAAGGCGGGCGTGGTTGCAACAAAACTCACATCTGAAACCGGTGTTATACACTCGCTTTTTGAGGATAGAGAGGCTGCTGAGCGAGAGCATAGGATTACTGTTGCGTTGGATGCTATCAACTCAACCTTTGGAAAAGGCACAATCAAGCTAGCGGTGCAAGGTAGCGGAAAGGTTAAGAGCGCAAGTGATAATCAATCGCCCCACTACACCACACTGTGGAGTGATATTCCAACAGTGACAGTGAAGTAGGGCGTATGTAGCAAAGCGATAGGCTAAGCAAAGAGTGTTGTAATCAGCTGGTAGACTACATAGCCAAGATAGTTGCCTACTGCGTAACCAGCAAGTCCATTAGTAATACCAACCACAACAACATCGCGGTTTTTCATAGTCGCAGCAATCATTGGCACACATACAGGCGAGTTAATAAGTGTGTTAGATGTGATTACGGCGGTGTCAGCATCAATGCGTAGTGGTCGCGCAAGTACAATGGTGATAAAGAGCGAACCGAATATGATAATTGCCTGGAATATCAGCACGAAAACACTCTGCTCCCAGTTGATTGTAGAGAGGTCTGCCATAGTGGCCATAACAAGGCAGAAGATGTAGATCAGATACATACCAGCATCGTAACTTTTATTCCAACTGCGTACCTGCTTTGATGCTGTCATAATGAGCGAAAGTGTTGTAATAGTTAGAATAAGCGCTACCATAGATATACCAGATTCGCCACCTGCAAACTTTCCAACAACTACCGAAATACCCATAATTACTACTGATGCTATAAGAACTTTAAGTAGCTGAATTACAGCTGACTTTGTGGCAAAATCGCGATATGGATTCTCATCGTTGCTATCCATTTCTACCTCCTGCTCAATGTGGTTATTTCGACCAACAATTTTACGAGCAATAGCCACACCTCCACCCATAAGGAACATTAGATAGAAGAAAGAGACAATAAGGTTGCAAGTAGATAGCATAACAAAACTCTCAGTGCTAAGGCCTACCATCTGCTTTATGGCGGCAAGGTTAGCAGCTCCACCTGTGTACTGTCCGACAAGCGACGCGGCCATCTTTGGTGCTTCAATGCCGAGCTTATCGGCAAAGATTAGGTAACTTACTACAACAATAGCGGCTACTGAGAATACTCCGATGATTAGAGCACTAAGGCTTTTGCCTATAGAGAATTTTTTGAAGTTACAACCAAAGAGCATCATAGGCAGAGCCAATGGAACGAGAATCTCTGAAATGCTCTCCTGAAATTTTAGAAATGCTTTATGGGCCTCAATCTCGGTAGGGAAGATTCCAATATTTGCAACGATTACTCCGAGGATGTATAGCGTAAGTACGGGACCGAGTCTGCGGAGAAGATTAAATTTGCGTGTTGCCCACAGCACACCCGCTGGGGCAAGTAGGTAGAATAGGATTAGTAGAAGTTTTGCAATCATAAGTATTGGGTTATTTGCGACTACAAAATTAACCAAAAAATATTATAAAACAAATGTAAACTACATCAGCACACTCTTGAAGCCCTCGTATGTCTTCTTAGGTGCGGTGCGTAGGGGACTCGAATGTCGAGCAGTTGTACTGCTCGTCATCACCGACGAGGTAACGCAGTCAAGAGGTGCTTGGTGCGTTAATTATCCGAGGAGGTAACCCCTGAATAAGTTTGAGTCGCCTAAAGACAAA
>JAFOYS010000030.1 GCA_017391435.1 Alistipes sp.
ACCTCAATCTTCTTGATAGACGAGGCGGGCATAGACTTGATTATCTCGTTAAAGTTACGACCCATAGCACCCGCCGCACGACCGTTGACAAGGATTTTGTAGTCGCTCTGCCCATTCATCAGCACCTTACCCTCAGCGTCTATCGTCAGCTGCGGAATCTTGCGGATAATCTCCTCAAGGGTGCTTGACTGTGCCTCGGGATCATCCTCAACAGAGTAGCTTAGTTTCTCTGCGTCAGCAGTAACAATCGGTTTTTGCACGGTCACTGCCACTGCATCTACCGCAACACCCTCACTAAGAACAACCGCACCAAGATCTATCTCACTACCAACTGCGGTTATCTTGCGCGTCACACTCTGATAACCTACTGCCGAAAGCTCAATGGTATAATCTCCATCCTTGTCAATCGCTACCTCAAAGAGTCCATCTACAGCAGCCGCCACAGCAGTGACAACCTTACCCTGCTGCTCTGCCGCCACTGTGGCATAACCTACCGCCTTGTTGTTACTATCAACAACACGACCACGAACAACGCTCTTTGCCGATACTGTAAGCACCAGCAGCGAGAGCAAAATCATTAAACCTAACTTTTTCATAACCTTACTTTCTGTTTCTGAATGCAAAGGTAGTAATTTTACGCTACTATGCAACACAAAGTAGTGTTTTTTTTTGATTTGTAGGTAAAAAACATTACCACAGGCAGATTTACCTATGTTTAATAAACGAGCAGATGTGTAGATTATTACTCGCCCCACTTATAGTGTGGTGCTGAGATACCGAGAAGAGAGACTATTCGCTCGGTAACCGTAAGGCAGAGGGCCTCTATACTCTCTGGGCGTGAGTAGAAAGATGGAGCAGCGGGAACAATTACAGCGCCGGCCTCGGTAAGGGCGGTCATATTTCTGAGGTGGATGAGCGAGAGCGGCGTCTCACGAACAACGACAATAAGTCGTCTACGCTCCTTGAGCATCACATCGGCAGCACGCTCAATAAGGCTCTGCGATACCCCCGCAGCAATGCGCGCCACAGTGCCAACACTTGACGGCACAACAACCATAGCATCCCAATTCTGAGAGCCGCTGGCAACAGTTGCAAACATATCGTCATTGCGGTAGTGGACAATCTTCTCACTCGTAGGCAGACTCACACCTTCAGCGCAAAGCACAGCCTCGGCATTGGTGCTATATATCAGAGCAATCTGCTCAACATCTTTACTGTCAATAAGTTGACAGAGCAGTTGACGGGCATATATTCCTCCACTTGCGGCAGTAACGGCAACAACGACTTTCATACTCTACAGTTCTATAATTTTACACTTAAGCCCCATCTGCTGAATATACTTCAGCGTACGAGGTAGCGCATAACTCATATTCTTAAAGGCCTTCTCCGAGTCGTGAAAGACGACAATAGAGCCGGCTGTAATGTGGTCTGTAACATTCTTTAGGCACTTCTCGGGTGAGAGGGCTCGGTTATAGTCCCTTGAGACTATATCCCACATCACAATCTTATACTTCTTTGCCACAGCTCTTACCTGCGAAGGTGTAACTCTTGCATATGGCGGACGAAAGAGCTCCGAGTGGATAAAGTCGCCCGCAAAGTCTACATCCTCAAGATAGCGTTCAAGCGACATACCCCACCCCTTCTGATGAGAGTATGTATGGTTACCAACCTTATGGCCTGCGGCTATAATCTTCTGATACAGATCGGGATACATCTCAACATTCTTGCCAAGAACAAAGAATGTTGCCTTTGCATTATACCGCCTCAGTGTAGAGAGAATCCACTCCGTAACGCCCGGTGTAGGACCGTCGTCAAAGGTGAGGAATACGCCATTTTCATCCTCTATCTCCCAGATAAGATCTGGCATCAGTCGGCGTATAAACTTAGGCGGTTTGATTTTCATAAGTGCAAATGTAGTCAATAATTTTGAATTTGCACAAATAATGTATATTTTTGTGGTAATATCATTATTATAAAAATTATGAGAGTTTTAGTAAAAGTTACAGTTCTGCTTGTTGCAATACTTAGCGCAATAGCTTGCAAGGAGATTAACACCCTTACTGATCAGAATAAGAAGCCTATTCAGGGCGGAGCATACGAGGTGCTTGTTGTGTGCAACAACGCCGAGTGGGAGAGTAGTTTAGGCACAAAGCTGCGCGAGCTACTTGAGCAGCCTGTAGAGATGCTCAACCAGAATGAGCCTATGTTTAATGTTATGCGAATAACAGCCAACGACCTTCGCCACCTGCTTGTTCAGCACCGCAATATTCTCAAGGTTGTGATTTCAGACAAGGCCCCTCAGGCGCAGATTGTTGCTCAGTACGATGTAGATGCTGCTCCGCAGATAGTTCTTACATTCCAAGCCCCAACACAGCAGGCAGCCCTTGAGTATCTAAATACAAACGGTGATGCGCTGCTAAAGGTGCTTGAGATTGCCGAGCGCAACCGTACTATTGCCTATGCAGAGAAGCACAATGTAAAGGTGCTTAACGACCTTCTACACAACGAGTTTGATATTAATGTGCGTATACCAAAGGGTTACGAGCTTCGTTCACAGAGCAACGATTTTCTCTGGGCATCATATGAGTTTCCTACAGCAAGCCAGGGCTTTTTCTGCTACAGCTATCCATATCGTGGCAAGGGCAGCCTTACGGCCGACTATCTTGTAGCTATGCGTAACAGCTTTGCCAAGCGTATACCAGGCCCAAGTGACGGCTCTTATATGATTACCGTAGAGCAGATTCCAGATGCTGACGGCAACTACAAGCCATTCACTCCGCTCTACCGCTCGGTTGTTGTTAATGGCAAGGAGTGGATTGAGATGCGTGGCTTCTGGGATGTTGAGAACGACTATATGGGTGGTCCATTTGTCAGCTACACAACAGTAAACGATGCTACAAACGAGGTCTTTACTATCGACTGCTATGTTCATAGTCCAAAGTACGGCAAGCGCAACTTTATCCGTCCTTTAGAGCACCTTGTATACCTAATTTCATTCCCAAAGAGTGCAGAGCCAACAAAATAGCAGACACTACGACTATCTTGTCGTTGGTGCAGGGCTCTTCGGCTCTGTAGTGACCTATCGCGCCCTGAAGGCTGGCAAGCGAGTAAAAGTTATTGACCGCCGCAACCACACGGGTGGAAACCTCTACTGTGAGGAGTGTGACGGTGTTGCCATCCACCGCTATGGCCCACACATCTTCCACACCTCGGACAAGGATGTGTGGCAGTGGGTAAACTCTATAGTTGAGTTTGAGCCATACATAAACTCACCCATTGCAAACTACAACGGAAAGCTCTACAACCTACCATTCAATATGAACACCTTTGTTCAACTCTGGGGCATAAGCTCTCCTGAGCAGGCAGAGGCAAAGATTAACGAGCAACGGGCAGAGTTAGGCGTAGAGCAGCCGCAGAATCTTGAGCAGCAGGCAATATCACTCGTAGGCACCGACATATACCACACCCTAATCAAGGGCTATACCGAAAAGCAGTGGGGTCGCAAATGCACAGAGCTACCTGCAGATATTATCCGCCGACTCCCCGTAAGGTTTACATTCGACAACAACTACTTTAACGACAGATATCAGGGCATCCCGCGTGGTGGTTACAACACCTTTATAGATAAACTGTTAGAGGGAGCTGACATTGAGTTAGGTTGCGACTTTTTTGACAATCGTGATTACTACACATCTATAGCAGATAAGATTGTCTACACTGGCGAGTTGGACAGATACTTTGACTACCAACTTGGGCCGTTAGAGTATCGCACCGTAACTTTTGAGGATGAGCGAATTGAGAAGAGCAACTATCAGGGTGTGGCAGTGATGAACTTTACTGATAGCGCTACCCCATATACCCGCATCATTGAGCACCGACACTTTGACCGCCACTGCACAGCAAAGCATACAATAATCTCACGCGAGTACCCCGCAGAGTGGAACAAGGCAAGCGAGCCCTACTACCCTATTGGTGACAGTCGCAACAGTGCCCTTGCAGATGGCTACCGAGCTCTTGCTAAAAAGTGTAGCAATGTAATATTTGGTGGCAGACTTGCAGAGTATAGATACTACGATATGCACCAGATAGTAAAAAGAGCCTTAGAGGTAGAACTATGAACATAGAACTGATTGTTATCGGCAAGACCGACTCAAAAGAGATTACAGCCCTTGTAGAGATGTACTCAAAGCGTATTAACTTCTACAACCGCTTCACTATCACATATATACCCGACATCCGCAACAACAAATCGCTCACAGAGGCGCAGCAGAAAACAGCCGAGGGTGAGGCAATTCTAAAGCTCATTGAGCCATCTGACCGCGTAGTTCTCCTTGACGAGAAGGGGGCTGAGTTTCGCTCTGTAGAGTATGCCGACTGGTTGCAGAAGAGGATGAATAGCGGCGTAAAGCGACTTGTCTTTGTTATCGGTGGACCTTATGGCTTCTCTGAGGCTGTCTATGCCCGCGCAAATGAGAAGATATCTCTGTCAAAGATGACCTTCTCACACCAGATTATCCGCGCCATATTTACCGAGCAGCTCTACCGCGCATATACAATCCTGCGCGGCGAGCCCTACCACCACGAGTAACCGTATAGTACCGTCCCTTTTCTGAAGAAAAGTGACCCAAAAGACTTTAGGCGAAACTCTGTTTCGCTTCCATACTGATGCGGATTTAGGATAGCCTTGCGGCTATTACGACAAAAAATAGAGCCATTCACTTTCAAGCAAGCTTGAGTGAGGCTCTATTTTTCATCGTACCTCTACGAGAGTTTTCCTAAATCCGAATAAAC
>JAFOYS010000285.1 GCA_017391435.1 Alistipes sp.
ATCTCTGTATGCAACTACGATGAGGATAAGCTGACGCTTATCTACAAAGTTGTTGGTAAGGGTACAGAGCAGATGTCAACTCTTATCTCTGGCACAAAGATAGATACTCTAACAGGCCTTGGCAATGGTTTTAACTGTGAGGCTGAGTGCAACTGTCCACTACTTGTTGGTGGTGGCGTGGGTGTTCCACCGCTCTACCGTCTCGCGCGAAACCTTATTGCAAAGGGTAAGAGTGTGACTGTTGTTCTGGGCTTTAACACCGCGTCAGAGATATTCTACCGCGAGCAGTTTGAGGCCTTAGGAGCAAAGGTTGTCGTTGCTACTGCAGACGGCAGCTATGGCATTAAGGGTTTTGTTACAGATGCTATAAAGGAGGCTGGAATTGTTGCTGACTACTTCTACTCTTGCGGTCCACTGCCAATGCTTCGCGCGCTTTGTAGCGCTGTTGAGTGCGATGGCGAGATTAGCCTTGAGGAGCGTATGGGATGTGGTTTTGGCATCTGTATGGGTTGCTCTATTATGACCAAATCAGGTGCAAAACGAGTTTGTAAAGAGGGTCCAGTATTTAAAAAGGAGGATGTAGTATGGTAAGAGATCTATCAACAACACTTTGTGGCGTAGAGCTTGACAATCCGATAATCCCTGCAAGTGGAACATTCGGTTTTGGTGCCGAGATGGCAGATATTTACGATATTAACATTCTTGGCTCAATATCTTTCAAGGGTACGACTCTTGACACTCGCTTTGGCAACCCTACCCCGCGCATTGCCGAGTGTAGTTCGGGAATGATTAACTCTGTAGGTCTTCAGAACCCGGGCATTGACGCAGTTATAAGTCACGAACTGCCAGAGCTTCGCAAGCGATTCAAAAAGCCTATAATCGCAAATATCAGCGGCTTTAGCATTGAGGAGTATACAGAGTGCTGCCGCAGAATTGACTCTGAGGAGCAGGTAGAGATTATTGAGGTCAATGTCTCTTGTCCAAATGTGCACAATGGCGGTATGGCATTCGGCACCTCTCCAGAGAGTGCTGCGGCCGTTACTGCAGCAGTAAAGGCCGTAACCACAAAGCCTGTATTTATCAAGCTAAGTCCAAATGTGACAGATATTGTTGCAATAGCTCGCGCCTGTGAGGATGCTGGTGCTGACGGACTAACACTGATAAACACTATGCTCGGTATGAGAATAGACATTGCTCGTCGTCGTGCTGTTATTGCAAATAAGATGGGTGGTTTCTCGGGTCGTGCTATATTCCCTGTAGCGGTAAGAATGGTCTATCAAGTAGCAAATGCCTGCAAAATTCCTGTTATCGGTTGCGGTGGTGTGGCTACAGCAGAGGATGTTATTGAGATGATGATGGCCGGCGCAAGTGCTGTTCAGGTTGGTGCAGAGAATCTGCGTAACCCATTTGTTTGCAAAGAGATTATTGAGAATCTACCGCAGGTTATGGAGCGACTCGGCATTGAGCGACTTAGAGATATTATTGGTATAGTAAAATAGAAAAAAAATAGAGTTATCATATGGCAAAAGATGTAATTATAGCTTGTGATTTTTCAAGCAAAGAGCAGACATTGGCTTTTCTTGACCGCTTTACTGGTCGTAAGCCTTTTGTAAAGATTGGTATGGAGCTATTCTATGCCTGTGGTCCAGATATCGTTCGTGAGATTAAGGCTCGTGGCCACAAGATTTTCCTTGACCTTAAGTTGCACGATATTCCAAATACAGTTCGCAAGGCTATGAGCGTTCTGTCACACCTTGATGTTGATATGACCAATGTTCACGCAGCAGGTACTGTAGATATGATGCGCGCAGCTCTTGAGGGACTTACCCGACCTGACGGCACTCGCCCACTGCTTATTGCAGTGACTCAGCTTACATCTACAAGCGAGGAGCGTATGCAGCGTGAGCTTCTTATCGGAGCTACAATCAACGAGACTATTGCAAAGTATGCGGAGAATGCAAAAACAGCAGGTCTTGACGGAGTTGTCTGCTCTCCACTTGAGGCAGAACTTGTAAAGGACAACTGCGGTGCGGAGTTTATGACCGTCACCCCAGGCATCCGCTTTGCTGATGCAGCGGCAGACGATCAGGTACGAATCACTACCCCTGCTTGCGCTCGTGAGATTGGCTCAGACTATATTGTCGTTGGACGCCCTGTAACTGCAGCCGAGGATCCAGTTGCTGCCTATGAGCGTTGCTGCCGTGAGTTTATTGGAGAGTAAAACAAAAACTAAAACTACAGAAATATGGAGAAAATTATTGCAAAAGAGTTGCTCAGTATCAGCGCAGTTTTCCTTCGCCCAGAGCAGCCATTTACTTGGGCCTCAGGCATTAAGAGCCCTATATATTGTGACAACCGTCTTATTCTTACCGCACCATCTGCTCGCGAGAAGGTAGAAGCAGGTCTTGCAGAGCTTGTTCGTAAGCACTTCCCAGAGTGCGAGTGCCTTATGGGTACATCTACTGCGGGTATTGCTCACGCAGCAATAGTTGCTACAATCCTTGATATGCCTATGGGCTATGTTCGTAGCGGTGCAAAGGATCACGGCCGAGCAAACCGTATTGAGGGTAAGCTTGAGCCAGGAACAAAGGTTGTTGTTGTAGAGGACCTTATCTCTACTGGTGGTAGCTGCATTGAGGTTGTAGATGCACTTCGTGAGGCTGGTGCAGAGGTGCTTGGTATCGTTAGCATCTTTACATATGGTATGAAGCGCGGTGTTGAGCGTATCGCTGCAGCAAATACTGTAAACTACTCACTGTCAAACCTTGACTCTCTTGTAGAGGTTGCAGCCGAGGAGGGTTATATTGCCCCTGAGTGGAAGGATAGAATCCTTGCATTCCGTGACAACCCATCTGATGAGTCTTGGATTAAGTAACTGATTTAAACTTATTTACTTCGTTCTTTAATACTGTTTTGGACACTTTGCCGCCATAATTCTTGTTACATAGGACACCCTATGCGCCTCAAATTATAGCGACAAATCGCCACAAAACAGCTATTAAATAATCTCGCAAACAAATTCAAATCAGTTACTAACAAATAATAAATTACAGATAACTAAACACACAACCCATATGAGGCACCTAATTGACCCTACAGACCTTACTCGCAAGGAGACTGACGACATTGTTGCTCTTGCGCTGGATATTATCGCTAACCGCGAGGCTTATAGCGAGAAGATGAAGGGTAAAAAACTCGCTACCCTATTCTACGAGCCAAGTACTCGTACCCGTCTGAGCTTTACAGCTGCAATGATGGAGCTCGGTGGCAATGTTCTCGGTTTTTCAGATGCTGCGTCGTCATCTGTAAGCAAGGGTGAGACTGTTGAGGATACAGTACGCGTAGTGGGCTGCTTTGCCGATATTATCGCTATGCGCCACCATATTGAGGGTGCACAGCTCGCTGCCTCTGCAGTATCTCCAGTGCCGATTATCAACGCTGGTGATGGTAGCCACTCACACCCAACACAGACTCTGACAGATCTACTCACTATCACCCGCGAGCTTGGCCATATTGACAATATTACAATCGGCTTCTGCGGTGATTTGAAGTACGGAAGAACCGTTCACTCGCTTATCAAGGCCCTTGTACGCTATACAGGCATTAAGATTGTGCTTATCTCGCCAGAGGAGCTTCGCCTGCCTGACTATATCAAGACTGACATATGCGATAAGTTCGGTATTGAGTACACCGAGGCAAACAGCATTGAGGAGGTTATGGGAGAGCTGG
>JAFOYS010000002.1 GCA_017391435.1 Alistipes sp.
ATCGTTTGTGAGAGCTGACTTTACGATGTATGTAATGTTTGTTCTGATGCCAAAACCCTGTTTTGCCCAAGTGTCAATAATAGAGAATACTACAGCATCTGCTCCAAAATATTTATGGAACTGGGTCAGAGGAGCATCAATAAACAACTCTGCATCGTATGCGCTTTCTTGCTTTAATACATCCATTGCCAAATGTGGAGATATTACATAGTAACCTGATTCAATAAGAGGTTTGCTAATGGATGTATATAACAACTCTTTAGCCTCTACATTAGTTGTATTATTAATAGGAGGCATGACTAATATTGTAGTAGGCTTTTGCTCATACAATTTGGCGTATTGCTCACCACGAGTCAACAAAGGTGCACATCCCGTTGCCATGAAACAGCAGATTAATACTAACGCTATCTTTTTCATAACTATTTATCGTTTAATCGTTTTAATAAAGGGGATACAAACTGACTCGATTCAGGGTATAATTCAATCTCTTTTTCTAGTAACTTAATAGCTTTCGCTGAAGGATCGCTACCATAAGAACTATGCTCAAATGAGTCAATCTGCGTTTTTGTTGCGTTTTTGTAAAACAGATCTATAATCTCTGGCTGCAATAGCATATAAGCATACTCGGCACATATTCCTGGAGGAGGAACTTGTCTTAATCCACCTGGATATGCGAGTAAATTTTCATACATTTCTATAACCTTGCATATAACCTTTGGATTTTCTTTATCTGTTCGCTGATATGACAAAGACTCATATGCAGAAACGCCTTGCATTGTAGCTCCGCCCCAATAATACAGAGAACTTGTGCCACAAGAAGTTGCACACATCAAAATGAACAGTGATAGTATTATCTTTTTCATAACTCTATGATTTTGTGCTCTCCAGTAGAAACAAAAATAAGTTGCGAATACACTACATTACCATTCACTCGCACCTCAATCTGATGTTTACCAGGAGCCAAACTAATGGTATTTAATGCAGTATATTTTATATTGCGCCCAGATTTATAGGCCTTTTCTTTTACGGTTGACACATTATACTCATTCGTTTTATCAACCTTTACATCAATACTATACGACTCAGCATCAACAAATGACAACTCTGCCTTGTCAGCCTTGCCTGATGATAAAGAATAAGTTCCAACACCGCAGCTGGATAAAAGAAATAGCGAAACTATAGCAATAAATACTTTTTTCATATTGTTACTCGGCTTGGATATAGTAATTAGACAATGTTGAAGGGTCTATTTCAGCACCCTCATAAGAGCAGAATGAAATCTCTGTTTCAGGTGTATCTCCGTAGAAAGACAGTAGAGTTATCTTTCCAACTTTTTCTCCAGGGAGCTCTATCTTAATCCCTGTTTGTGGATTAACAACTTCGCGTCCTTTCTTATATACAGCAAATGTGTCGTTAACCTGAAGCCCTTGAGACTTTCCACCACCAATTATAAACGCGCCCTGATCTACAGACAGGATATAAGAGCGCCAAGGCTTATCAAGACACTTGTTAATGATATTCTCCACCAACTGCGACAGCGCTGCAGAGATAGCCTTATCGCTTAAGGTGGCATCAAAACCAGCTGTACCTCCCAGACCCATAGTCTGCTTTGCAGAGGTCTCGGCAAAACCTTTTGCTTCGTCAGAATATATAATCAAACCTGTTGACACATCAACAAGTCGGATGCTAACGCCCGCCTCTACGGTTTGCGTTTTTGTAGATGAAAATACACGCTGCTCACCCTCTACCTTGCGACCAAACTCAGTGATTGAACCCAAAATAATATAGTCTGCACCTATTTTATTCATACTCTCACCACCCTCCTCAACAAGCAGGCTCAAATCATCCCTCTCTAACAAGATAAATTTCTCGCTTGCAGCCAACTTGGTTGAAAGGATATCCATTGCCTGTTTTCGCATAGGATCGTTCTCTTTATCATAAAACAAACCCTTCGCATATTGTGTTTCGTTAGAGAAACGGCCAATTGCTACTTTTCGTTTGATAGTTC
>JAFOYS010000286.1 GCA_017391435.1 Alistipes sp.
GAGTTAGGCGCACAGAACTCGCTCTATATCTTTGATATAATGATTGGTTTTACCCTTGCATTCCACATCGGATGTTTCCGCCGTCAGATAGGCAGGCATCAGACAGATATTACAAGTATTGGCATTCTTCGCTCATACCTGTTTATCTTTGCAATGTGGACTGTAAACCTTACAATACTACTACTATCAATTCGCTACGGAGTTATTGATGCATTTAAAACTCTTGCTGTGAACTACTACGAGCAGACAATAGTATGGTGGAAGGTTGCTGCGAGATATGTAAAATCTTTTATCTAATCGTTCATAATCTCGGCTGCTGGTTTGCCGTCAAGAATCAGGCGAGCCATTCTATCCATAGCTACCTCTGTGTGGGCAAAGAACATCTTATACCCCTCACAGAGGTAGTTCTTTCCATATTCGCCCGTATTGTCAGCTATAAAACGGTGTTTAGGGCACTCGCCGTGGCATAGGTTATAGTAGCGACAGTGACGACACTCGCGAGGAAGAAGTGCGCGCTTTGATACTCCAAACTCAAATTGGCGGTCGCAGTATGCAAGATCGGCAAGGCGGTCAGCGTAGATATTACCTATTTTATATTCAGGATATACAAAGTGGTCGCAACAGTATACATCGCCATTATGCTCAACCGTAAGTCCGCTACCGCAGGTCTCACAGAGCGAGCAGACAGATGGTTGAACACCCACCTTAAGTGCCAGCGTAGCGTCAAAGAGCTGAACATAACGCCTACCGACATCTCTCTTAACCCAGATATCAAATATATCGCACATAAACTCTCCAAAGCCCTCTGCCGTAACCGACCACGGAGCAATCTCTGCCCCACTACTCTCTGGCGACTGCACACGACCATCACACAGAAGCTCCGCTACGGGCAGAAACTGCATAAAAACGCTTATTCCGCGTAGGAAGTTATAGACCTCTGCACCTCGGCCCAGACTATGAATATTTACCGTTGTCAGCGTATTATACTCCACACGGTTGCGATACAAACGCTCAATGCCCCTCATAACGCGGGCAAAGGTTCCCTGTCCGCCAATATCTACGCGGTGGGCATCGTGAATAGCCTCAGGGCCGTCAATAGACACGCCGACAAGGAAGTTATTATCCCTAAAAATTGCACACCACTCGTCATCTACAAGCAGTCCATTGGTCTGTATAGAGTTCTCTATGGTTTTGCCAGCAGCATACTTCTGCTGCAAAGCTACAGCCTTACGGAAGAAATCCTTACCGGCAAGCAGCGGCTCGCCACCGTGCCAAGCAAAGGCAATTACCGGCGAGTTATTCCCCTCAATATTGGCGCGGATATACTGCTCAAGGAGTCTATCATTCATAGCGGGCTGAACGCCTCCATAAAGCTCTGCCTTATCAAGGTAATAGCAGTACTTACAACGCATATTACACAGCGAACCGACGGGCTTTACCATAGAGGTAAAACCGCGTCGTTCGTTGCGCTTAACAATATCTTCGTATGTAAACTCTATACTTCTGCGCATTATCGTGTAATATCCACATTAAATGGCGCATAATCAGCAAGATGGTGACTCTGCTCAATATAGCTCCACATACGCTCAACAACCTCTGGATGTTGGTCTGCCACATTCTTATCTGCAGTCTCAATATCCTTACCCGGAGTGCTAACATCATAAAGCTGCATAGTGCGATTGCCAGCGTGGATATTATCAATAAATCCCTTCCACTTGCCCTCACGAACTGCAATCATACCGCCCGCAGCAGGGTACTCCCAGTAGAGGTACTGGTGCTCCTTCTGAGCCTCTGGGTTACCAGAGAGGATTGGCAGCAGTGACACTCCGTCATTCTTTGGAGCCTCAACGCCCGCAATATCGCACACTGTAGGCATTACATCGGCAAAGTTTCCGAGATGGTTGCTCACCACTCCCTGCTTAATTTTAGCAGGCCAAGAGGCGATAAATGGCATACGGATACCGCCCTCCTTAAGAGTTCGCTTACCCCAGCCCTTACCACAACGGTATGGAGCAGCGCTATCCATCCACACTGTTGGCGAAGAGGCGTTATTTGCAGGGCCATTGTCAGAAGAGAACATAATAATTGTATTCTCATAGAGTCCTA
>JAFOYS010000287.1 GCA_017391435.1 Alistipes sp.
GGTCTTACCAAAGTTTCCCAGACCGATAACCAAATATTTCATAGTATCTCCTTAGAAGTTGTCTTAATTTATAATCACATTCTCCTCTGGTAGCTGATAGTGGCGATGCTCGCGCGAAGCAAAGAGGCTCATAGCTACGGTAATAAGGCCCACGCGACCAACAAACATCATAACAGAAAAGAGTATCTTGCTTGTCGTGCTGAGCAGCGGCGTAATGCCCAAAGAGGCACCAGCGGTACTCAGTGCGGATATTGTCTCAAAAAGAAGGTCAAAGGCATCTATCTTTGGCTCAACGACTACAAGGGTGACAAAGCAGACAATAATAAACATTACCGAACCAAAGATTGTGGCGTAGGCCCTTTTTACAGACTTGTCGGTAATGGTGCGGTTGAACATCGTTACACTCTTCTGATCTCGCACAGTAGACATAAACGAAGCAAAGGCCACTCCGATAGTGTTTACCTTAATACCTCCGGCAGTAGACTGTGATGCACCACCAATCCACATAAGTATTATATATAGTATAAGGGTGAGCAGCGAGAAGTGGCTAACATCGACACTATTAAAACCTGCCGTACGCGGTGTTGTGGCGTTAAAGAAGCTCTGAATAAGTTTGTCCGAGAGGCTCATACCCGCGAAGGCGCCGTTCCACTCGGTTATGGCTATGGCTACTGTGCCGACAACAAGTAGTATCACAGTTGCGCTGACGGCAATCTTGGTATTGAGATGTGCAAGGTGTGGCACACGCGTAGGGGTCTTGCCTCGCACAATACGACTAAAGCCGTAGCGGATATAGTAGAATATTGCACTCTTGAGGTTTACAAGAATCGGGAAACCTATACCGCCGAGGATAATAAGCAGTGAGACGGTTATGTAGAAACTTCCGTGACCCTGAATCAGCATAGTGTTGCCTAAGTTGCCCGTAAGGGTAGAGAAACCGGCGTTACAGAATGCAGATATGGAGTGGAATACGGAGAAGAAGATCTCGTCTACAAGGTTCATCCCCAGCGTGCCGTGGACTGTCGCCCAGATTGCAAAGGCTCCGATAGCCTCTATGCCGATAGTAAAGCCCAAGATATAGAGTAGTGTAGACATTAGCGAGGAGAAGGTGTCAGATGATACCATATCGCGCAGAGCAAATTGGTCATACAGCCCCGTATTGCCCATAAAGAAGAGCGCAAAGAAGCTTGTTATTGTCATCACACCCAGTCCGCCAATCTGTATAAGTAGCGCGATGACAATAAGCCCTTCAGTAGAGAATGTCGAGGCAAAGTCTACTGTTGTCAGACCCGTGACGCAGACGGCACTTGTTGAGACAAAGAGTGCATCAATCATCGGCAGCCTTACTCCATCAAGTGTTGAGCGTGGCACCATTAGCAGTATTGTTCCGAAGAATATTATTATCAGAAATGTTGATGCAAGGAGCAGTGCTGGGTTTGTCTTTCGGCGGGTGATGCTCACCACTCCGCGCGAAATCTCCATAATAGAGAATACAGCAATAACCGCAAGCAGATAGAACTTCTCCGTAAAGGCGTGGTAGAAGCGAACTAAGAATTGCGGTGCCGAGGCGGCGGGTAGAATATCTGGCAGAATGGTTAGGTATAGCAGAACTCCTAACACTATGGTTGAAACAAAGTTATTCTTCCATATATGTCGCCAATTTGTGATAAGCCTACCTGTAAAGATGACCACAAAGAAGTACTGTACAAAGTGGTATATGCGCTGCAGATACCCCATCTCCTCGTTATTTAGGTTAAAGCCGTAGTCAATTATTGCTGCGGCAACAAAGATTACCGAGACGATAAATGAGATGAGCTGCACAGCCACTGCAACCCTATTTTGCCACCGTTGTGACACAAAGCGAGAGATAAGGTTCATAGTACAAAGTTATAAAATTTTTCGCCTCATTACAAAATCTGCAGAGCCGCTACCTGTTCCCAAGTCGTAGTCAGGAATATTCTCTGGCTGGATGAAGATAGCATCAGTGCTCTCAAAGCCGTGCAGGGCGTAGAGATTTTTTACCCCTTCGTCTGCTGGAATCAGAAAAAGGTCTCGGAATATGCCCCTCTCTTTGGCATAGGCTATTGCCCTCTCAATAAGGGATGAGGCTATGCCCTGATGGCGGAAAGCAGAGTCTGTGGCAAGTGCATAGATGTATCCGTGCAGCGAGTCGTTATACTTGGCACTTATAAGGTGTAGCATTGAGACTACCCGACCATTGACAGAGTGTGTAAAGCATTGATTATCATTGTAGACAGTGACAAAAAAGTGGTCTATAGTTGATATATCATCGCCAAAGCACTCCTGCCAGAGTCTTCGCATATCTCGCTGCTTCTGACTGAGCATCAGCGCAGAGTGTTTTGTGACCATCATTGTGGGGTAGTAGCTCTGCTTTGCCTTGCGTAGACCCTCAATACCTAAATCATCCTCGCGGTTGATATATTTATACTCTTTTGCCACTTCAACGGCTACAAGGTTGTTTATCATTGCGCTTGCACCGTCAAAGTTCGCATCACTCTTCTCTATATGGATGCAGAAGGTGTCGTGGTTTATCTGTGAGCCGATAGCGAATGCTGCAGGGGTGTCGTTAGCATAGAGAATCCACCCTTGAAGGCCGAGCTTGTCATACTCGCTTAAGGCACGATTGAGAGCTATCTGCTCGGGATTCGTTGTCTCAACACCCTTCTGGCTGCACCAGATACGGTTAAGTTGTAGGCACTGCTCTATGTTGGTCTTGCAGATGCGCTCTAAGCGGTGCTCATATCGAGAGGTGAAACGATTGATAAAGTTGCGCTTAGGTTGGTACTTTCGCCCTAAGAGTTGAGCCAAATCCTCGGCAAGGTAGATATAGTCTGCATTGGCAGCTGAGGCATAGAGAGCAAATTGGTCTGGGTACAACTCAGAGAGTGTAGCAATCCAGCTGCTATCAAGCCCAAAGAGTCGTAGTGGAGAGCCTATAGAGGCTGCATCGGCTATAAGACACTCTAAGATCTCGCGACAGTCAGTGCCTCCCATAGGTTGCATATAGGCCGTCTCTCCACGCTCTGTAGTAAAGCGGATAACCATCCAATCTCTCCACAGGGCAATCTGACTGTGATAGCTATCTTGCCAGCAGTAGATGTTGGCAAGGCTCATATCGCAGTTTCGGCAGTCGGTATGCCTTACAACCTGCTCAAAAATCTCACTATCGGAGAGCGTTATCTGCCGAAAAGTGAGCGGGGACGACATAACTCTTGCGCTCTGCGTGGTCATAGTATTGCTGAATGTAGGCCTTGATATAGTTCTCTGTACTCTGGTCATACTCGCTCTCAATAAGATTTACCTTGAGCGTGCTGTCCTCTATGCTGTAGACCTCCGTTACGCGACCCTCTGTAAAGATGTGTATATGGCTATCGGTAAATGCCTTGTACACACCGTTATCGTAGACTACTGTTATGGCTCGGCTCTGCGGGTCAAGAACATCGCGACCATAGGCAAAGTATGGCTCATCGTAGCCCAAGATACCCAGCAGTGTAGGCATAAAGTCTATCTGCGACACAGGGGCAGAGCTGCTGCCCTGCAGAGTGCCATCTGGGGTGTAGAGCAGGCCTATGATATGGAAATCTCCTGGAGAGTAGTTTGTCCTCTCAGCATAGTGTTCGCACGACACGTGGTCGGCTACAAATGCAAAAACTGTGCTATTAAACCACTCTTTGTCTCTATTCTGTTCAAAGAACTCTCTGATAGCCCCGTCAAGATATGCCGCGCAAGGCTGAATAAGGGTCTTACCCTTAGGTAGGCGAGATTTCCACTCATCTGGTACAACAAATGGGTGGTGAGAGGAGATTGTAAACACCGATGCCAGGAATGGTTCCGTCAGAGTATCTATTGTTTCGCCCATAAAGCCGAGGAACTTGTCGTCCCAGATGCCCCAATAACCGTCAAAGTCGCCATAGCCGTGTGCGCGCTCATAATCCTCCTTGCTTATGCACTGCTCAAAACCAGCGGAGATTGCATAGGCATCAAAACCCATACTTCCGCGCTCAGAGCCGCAGAAGAAGGCTGTTGAGTAGCCCTTATCGCGCAGCAGTGCCGGTAGAGGACGGCTTTCACCCAACGACTCTGGCATAAGCACAAATGGCTCTAC
>JAFOYS010000288.1 GCA_017391435.1 Alistipes sp.
GATGTTCATTTATTGACAGAACATCTGCAATCTCGCTTGAAAATTCTACATAGGAGATATTATTACTCTTTCGCTCCTCGCACAGTTGACCAAATATCTCAAAGAGTCCATCCTCGTCCTGACACTGATAGCTCGGCGTTTGGTATGCCTCATTGTTACTGAAGGCTTTGATAACTGCCTTTGGAATAACATAATCGTTATCAGACTCTCTGAATCTGATAAGTTTGCGACGGCATAGTTCGTCAATATCGCTCTGGTATCTCATAACTCGGATTCGAGGACAGTCAAAGAAATTCGCTAATTCGCGAATCTCTACAAAGTTTTCGTCTCCGAAGTTAATAAATACACTGAGCAACAGTGTCTGCATAGGCGTAAGAGACAATCGCTCGGCTAAGCTGCTGATTGTCTTCTTTGTAGTTGGCTTGATTTTTGTCATCTCAAGTTGGCAGTCCTTTGTCTGCTCAACAATTTTGTCAATGGCGGCAATAATGGTCAGCGTCTTTTCGTTAGTCTTCATATCCTCTATATTTAATTACGATGCAAATTTCGTAAAAGACTGCGCCAAAAAGTGGCAGAGTATAGTTTGTGCAAAAAAAAATATTTTATTTTTGGAGTATTGAATAAAATGTATTATCTTTGAGAAGATAAAAATATTCACGGAGCTATTAATCTTAAAACATTTGTTATTATGACTATTACTGAATTACAGGATCTTTTGATGTCACACTTCTCTATCCGCAAGGATGATGATGGTGATTTTCGTATTGCATTGAGCGCAGATGATGACTATCCACACGATGTTATCTGCTTTGTTCGTATGCGTGATAGCTTGATTCGTATCTTCTGTATGAGTGGCGGTTACTACGATCTTTCTGGTTCTGATGCTGCTCACCTTCAGCCACTTATCAATGATTGGAACTATAACAAGTATTGGCCAAAGGCTTATCTTGCACAGAGCAACGACGGTAGCTGGAGAGTAGAGGCTGAGAGCGTTATTATTGTTGATGACGATAAGAATATTGTATCAGATAGCGCAGTTCTTGAGTTTGTTAAGAGAAATGTATCTGGTATGTGGCACCTCTTTGTAAACCTTCACAAGGGTAAGATTGAGTAGTCGCACAGCTTTATGTGTTAAAGTCTGCCAGCAATGGCAGGCTTTTTTTATGTTATTACTTGGCATTTAGTTGCAAAAGTTATAATTTTGCCAGATATAAAATTGTTGATTATGAGCGTAGCCTCCTTTTTAAAGCAGAATAAGAGCACTGCATTCTCGTTTGAGCTTTTACCCCCGTTGAGAGGTAATAGCATTGAGAGCCTCTATAGTAGTGTAGAGCGACTGATGCAGTTTGCTCCAGCATATATTAATATTACAACACATCGCACAGATGTTGTATACCGCGAAGTTAGTCCGGGTATCTTCCAGCGCACAACAGAGCGTCGTCGCCCTGGCACTGTCGCTATTGCGGCTGCGCTTAAGAGTCGTTATTCTGTTCCAACTGTGCCGCATATTATATGTAGCGGATTTAGCCCTTCGGAGTTGGAGAATGAGCTTATAGATCTCTCATATCTCGGAATTACAGATCTGCTTGTGCTTCGCGGTGATAGGGCTAAGGAGAGTCGCAATCCACAGGCCGCAGAGTATCTTTATGCCGTTGAGCTGTGTAATCAGGTGTCTAACTTTAATAGAGGAGTGCTGCTTGATGGCACTGAGCATAGTTGTGGTGGTGAAAAGTTCTCTTTTGGAGTGGCGGGATATCCCGAAAAGCACGAGGAGGCAATGAATATTGATACAGATATTGAGAATCTCAAGGCCAAAGTTCAGGCAGGAGCAGAGTATGTTGTAACGCAGATGTTTTTTGACAATGCAAAGTACTTTGACTTTGTTGCTCGTTGTCGTGCTGCGGGTATTGATGTGCCAATTATCCCTGGACTCAAACCGCTCACATCACTTACCCAGCAAACCCTGCTGCCAAAGACTTTTCATATTGATTTGCCTATGGATCTTGCACTTGAGTTACGCAAATGCACTGATAATGAGCAGGTCAAGGCTCTGGGTATTGAGTGGGCGACAATGCAGGCACGAGAGCTTCGTAGTGCTGGTGTGCCGAGCATTCACTTCTACTCTATGAATGCCTCTGCAAGTATTGAGCAGATTGCTAAAAATGTATACTAATGGCAGATATTAGAGAGATACTAAGCAAGCGAATTATGGTGCTGGACGGTGCTATGGGCACTATGATTCAGCGCTATGGACTCTCTGAGAGTGATTTTAGAGGAGAGGAGTTTAAGAGTCATAGTAGACCGCTTTTTGCAAATAACGATATACTTGTCCTTACTCGCCCTGATATCATCAGAGCAATACATAGAGAGTATCTTGAGGCTGGTGCAGACATTATAGAGACCTGCACATTCAACAGTCAGCGTATCTCGCAGCAAGAGTATGGTACAGAGGATATTATCTATCGTCTGAACTACACTGCGGCACAACTTGCTCGCCAAGAGGTCGATAGAATGAACAGCTTGACTGCTGATCGTCCTCGCTTTGTGGCCGGATCTGTGGGCCCTACTGGTAAGACGCTCTCAATGTCGCCAGATGTTGAGAACCCCGCCTACCGTGAGATAGATTTTGATACCCTTCAGTCGGCATATTTTGAGCAGATTGATGCTCTTGTAGCTGGTGGTGTAGATCTACTTTTAGTAGAGACTGTTTTTGATACACTCAATGCTAAGGCGGCTCTCTCGGCTGCTCATATGGTCTTTGACGCGCGAGGAGTTGAGTTGCCGATAGTACTATCTATAACTATCGCCGACGCAGCTGGAAGAACGCTCTCTGGTCAGACTCTTGAGGCTGTTGTGGCATCTGTGAGCCACTTTAACCTTACAGCTATTGGCCTAAACTGCTCCTTTGGCGCTAAGCAGATGGAGCCATTCTTAAGAGAGCTCTCTGATATTGCCCCTTGCTATGTGAGTGCCTATCCAAATGCGGGACTGCCAAATGCTATGGGCGAGTATAGCCAGACACCCGAGATGATGGCTGCAGATATCTCTCACTTTGCTCAGCTCGGCATAGTTAATATTGTCGGAGGTTGTTGCGGCTCTACGCCAAAACATATTGCAGCAATAGCCTCTGCGGTATCTCAGTACGCGCCAAGAGTTGTCTGTGCAACTGATAGCGCTTGGTTATCTGGTCTTGAACCATTTAACCCTAACGGAGTCTTTGTAAATGTTGGTGAGAGGTGTAATGTAGCCGGTAGTCGCAAATTTTTAAGACTTATTGGCGAGAAGAACTACACTGAGGCTCTTAGTATTGCTCGTAAGCAAGTTGAAGATGGGGCGATGGTGCTGGATATAAATATGGACGATGCTATGCTCGATTCAGAGAGTCAAATGGTTGAGTTCCTGAATATTATGGCGTCAGATCCTGTTGTTGCTCGCGTGCCGTGGATGATAGACTCCTCGCGATTTGAGGTCATTGTAGCGGCACTGAAGTCTATTCAGGGCAAGGCTGTTGTAAACTCTCTGTCGCTCAAAGAGGGGGAAGAGACCTTTATCTCTCGCGCTAAGGTGGTAAAGAGTTTTGGAGCAGCACTTGTGGTTATGGCCTTTGATGAGCAGGGTCAGGCGACAACTTTTGAGCGTAAAATAGAGATTTGTAGCAGAGCCTACAAACTACTTATAGAGAAGGTCGGTTTTGCCGCTTCAGATATCATCTTTGACCCTAATATACTTACTGTTGCTACGGGCATTGCCGAGCACAATAACTATGCGCGAGACTTTATTCGTGCCGCGGCTTGGATTCGCAAAAACCTTGCGGGTGTTCATATCAGTGGCGGAGTGAGCAATCTGTCATTTGCCTTTAGGGGTAATAACTATATCCGCGAGGCTATGCACGCACTCTTTTTGTATCACGCTGCTGTGGCGGGTATGGATATGGCTATTATCAACCCATCCACGGCTGTTATGTATGAGGATATTGAGCCTCAATTGCGTGTTGCGCTTGAGGATGTAGTGCTTAATCGCAGAGAGGATGCAACAGAGAGACTCATAGCTTTAGCGGGGCAGTATGTAGCACAGAGCAGTGTGCAGAGTGTAGCTGATGATAGGTCTATGTTATCTGTTGATCAGAGACTTGCACTTGCGCTCCAGCGAGGCGACGAGAGTCACCTTGAGTCAGATTTAATTGAGGCGCTAACGCACTACAAATCTGCCGTTGAGATTGTTGAAAAGCCACTTATGGAGGGTATGACGGCTGTAGGTAGACTCTTTGGCGAGGGTAAGATGTTTCTGCCTCAGGTTGTAAAGAGTGCACGAACTATGAAGCGAGCTGTCTCTATATTACAACCTTATATCGAAAGCGCACAGAGTGCGACAAGTGCGGGCAGATATCTTGTGGCTACAGTCAAGGGAGATGTACACGACATTGGAAAGAATATAGCCTCTGTAATTTTGCGCTGTAACGGCTTTGAGGTTATAGATTTGGGCGTTATGGTTAGCCCGCAGGATATTGTTGCCGCTGCGGTAGAGAATCGTGTAGATTTTATTGGCCTGAGCGGACTTATCACCCCTTCGCTTGAGCAGATGGCGCTAACAGCAACAATGCTTTGCGAGGCGGGGGTAGATGTGCCTCTGTTTATCAGTGGTGCGACAACTTCGGCGCTCCATACGGCAGTAAAGATTGCTCCGCTATATGGTGGTGCGGTCTTCCATATCAAGGATGCGTCGCAAAATCCACTTCTCGCGCTCAAACTTCTCAGCGATAAGCGCCAGATGGTAATAGATGAGAATTACAAGCTTCAGCAACAACTTAGGGCGGAGTTTGAGAGTAGCAGTAACCAAAATTATGTGGCTCTGCCTCGCCTTGCTATAGATTGGAGCAGGGTGGAGTTTGCTGATAATTTAGCTGATAATTTGAGCCTTAGTGGGGTAGATGTAAAGTGCGTTCGTAAGTATATCAATTGGCGTAGTTTCCACAATTTCTGGCAGACCTCTGCATATACAAACGAGGGTAAATCGTTACGAAAGCAGGCAGAAGAGATTCTTGATAGGTTTGACAGTAAGACTATTAGGGCTGCAGTGCGCTTTTTGCCAGCATATGCTGACGCAGAGTGTATCTATGTAGAGAATGCAGGCTCAATAATAACAATACCTACACCTCGTCAGAGGCGTGTTGGTGAAAATGGTGTGGCACTCTCGCTTGCAGATTTTGTGGCTCCAAAGGAGTATAATGACAAGATAGGACTCTTTGCTATCACAGTTCCTGAAGAGTTGGTTGTCGCTATAGAGCGTTTTAAAGAGAGCGGCGATGATTACAATGCTCTACTGTTCCAGAGCGTGGCTGATAGAGTTGTAGAGGCTTCAAGTGAGTATATCCACCGTAAGGCTCGTTGCCACTACTACACAGCTTGTCGCGATTCTAAAACACTGCTTGCTGCTGAGCGAAACCTTACCCTTCAGCAACTCTTTGCCGCCAAGTACCGCGGAATTCGCCCTGCTGTAGGTTATCCATCTTTGCCAAATCAGATGACGATGTTTGATCTGGCAAAACTGCTACCGTTCAAAGAGCTCGGAATCTCGCTTACCGAGTCTGGAGCTATGTATCCTCAATCCTCAGTAGCGGGTCTGTATATCTTTAATGAGTTTGCAAAATATTTCATAATTGAATAATATGCAAAAATTGGGGTAGGGTGTTTTGGATTCTACCCCAATTTTTTAGATGTTATGCCACTTTTTGTGGCTATTTTTTTGAATATTGTTGAAAATTGACTATTTTTGTGCATCTTTTTTTGAGAGTTAGATGTACAGAATAAAATTCATATAAAATGAATAAAAATTCAGTAAAAATATTATTCGCAGACCAGACTCACATAGTCTATGCAGAGAGCATCTGTCAGTTGATATATGAGTCTGCATTGCAGCGAGGAACGGGTATTGCTCGTCGTACTCCGGAGTATATCTCTGCCAAGATTAAGGGTGGTAAGGCGGTTGTTGCCTTAGATGGCGAGAAGTTGGTCGGCTTTAGCTATATTGAGTGCTGGGGTCACGGTGACTATGTGGCTACATCGGGTCTTATTGTAGATCCTGACTATCGTCACGCAGGTCTTGCTGCTCAGATTAAGGCGCGAACATTTGAGCTTGCCAGACTTAGATTCCCTTTTGCTAAGATATTTAGTATTACCACTTCGCTGCCGGTAATGAAGCTTAACACCCGCTTGGGTTATAAGCCTGTTACATTTTCGGAGCTTACAGATGACGAGGAGTTCTGGAAGGGTTGTGAGGGTTGTTGTAACTACGACATCCTCCAGCGAAACAATCGCCGAATGTGTCTCTGTACAGGTATGCTCTACGATCCAAAGACGCCGCTTCCGGCAAATTCTAATTTCCAGCCATATTGGATGGTTCTCAAGAATGCAATTAAGAAGGTTTTTCATCTGAAATAGTAAAATAAAAAAATATAAGATTATGGAGAAGAAAAGAGTTGTACTCGCATTTAGTGGAGGTCTTGATACCTCTTTTTGCGTTAAGTATCTGAGTGAGGAGTTGGGCTATGAGGTCTATACAGCTATTGCTAATACAGGTGGTTTTTCAGACACTGAGCTTGCTGCAATAGAGGAGCGAGCATATGCTCTGGGTGCTGCAAAGCACGCTACGCTGGATATTACTCAGCAGTACTACGAGCAGAGTATTAAGTATATGGTCTACGGAAATATCCTTAGAAACGGTACCTACCCAATCTCTGTATCTTCGGAGCGTACATTCCAGGCTATCGCAATTATTGAGTACGCAAAGAGTGTTGGCGCACACTGTGTGGCTCACGGCTCTACAGGCGCTGGAAACGATCAGGTTCGTTTTGACCTTACTTTCCAGATTTTGGCTCCAGAGATTGAGATTATTACCCCTACACGCGATATGACCCTTACCCGTGAGTATGAGATTAACTATCTCAAGGAGCGCGGTTATGTAGCAGACTTTGTAAAGATGGAGTACTCAATTAACAAGGGCCTTTGGGGTACAAGTGTTGGTGGTAAGGAGACTCTCCACTCTGAGCAGACTCTGCCAGAGAGTGCTTATCC
>JAFOYS010000289.1 GCA_017391435.1 Alistipes sp.
GATGTTACATACAGCAGCTATAACGATATCTCAGAGCTACCAAAGGGTGTAGTAAATCGTCTAAAGCACTACTTCCTTACCTATAAGGATATGCCAGATAGCGAGAAGGCAAAGAAGGTAGAGATTGTAGATATCTATGGTCGCGAGGAGGCTCAGGAGATTATCAACCGCTCGTTAGAGGATTATAAGTGTCACTTTGATGGATTGGACGAGATTTTGCGCCACGTCTAATTTTATTTTGTTGTGATAGCGGCACATTTTCTGCCGCTAATAAAAAAAGCCTGCTGGGCTGTACTATGTGTACTATCCTCAAGCAGGCATTTTTCATTGAGCGTTGTAAATGCACCACTCTGACAACAAAATGGGGAGTTACTCTAATTGAACTGTGCCGAGCGTCGTATCTACCGCGTTTTGACAACAAAATGGGAAGGTACTCTAATTGAGCTTGCCGAGCGTTGACCAATAGCTAATGGCCAATGGCTAATAGCCAATAGCTATTTAACAAAAAATCCCTATCTTTGCAAAAAATGTGGAGTATGAAGAAAAAATATCTATTTTTTGACATAGACGGCACTCTGGTAGCTGGTGGTTATGGCAAGACATATGTCCCAGAGTCGACTAAGCTCGCACTTGAGAAGTTGCGCGCGGCGGGTCACTTTTTGGCAATTGCTACGGGACGATCACAGGCAATGGCGCTTGGTTATATGCGTGAGCTTGGCTTTGAGAATATGGTCAGCGATGGTGGCTACGGAGTGACAATAAATGGCGAACTGTTAGACATCACTCCGCTCAATAAGCAGGATGTTATTCGTGTTGTTGACGAGTGTAAGGCAAAAGGTATTCCGTGGGCGCTACAGGTAGATAACTCTGTAGTGCGTAGTGCTCCAGATAGCCGCTTTGAGGAGTTTACACACGATGTATATATGCAAACTCAGGTTGTTGAGGGTCTTGATCCAAACAATTATGATAAGATTTACAAGGCCTATGTTGCTTGCTATGAGCCAACTGAGCATACTCTTGAGAGCCTTAAGAGCGTGCCGTGGGGTCGTTTTCTGAAGGAGTATATCTTTGTTGAGCCCTCTGACAAGGCATATGGTATCCGCCGCATTATGGATCACTATGGCGCAGACTACAGCGATGTTGTTGTCTTTGGCGATGCAGCAAACGATCTGTCAATGTTTATTGATGGCTGGACAAAGGTGGCTATGGGAAACGCTATTGACGCCCTTAAAGAGCGCGCAGACTATATCACTACCGATGTCGACAAGGATGGTATCTACAACGCCTGCGTAGCATTAGGGTTGTTTTAGGATGTTGTAATATTCATTATTTTGCTATGCGGCCACTAATTTTTTAGTGGTCGCACTCTTTTATTATGCTACGGCCAAAATAACAGTTGCGGAATTATTATAGGTATAAAAATTTGCAAATCTCGCCAAAAAATTATATGTTTGTTAACTCTTTAAACCCCAAACCCCAAATACGAGCAGTATGTTAGTCCTAAACACCGGAGATGTTCGTCTTGATATGGACCTATTCCATATTGTCTTTCTTCTAAACGAGGATGATAGATACAGATATATAGCCGAAATAGACCGTCTCAATAACGAGAAGATGTTTACGCTTGGACTCTATGAGTACAGAATTGAGACTATTCGTGGGCGTGCAAATGAGAAAATCCCGTTAGAATCACTCAGAGATGCTATTGAGAGTCATAATATAGTGATTCGCCTTATGGATGATGTTGAAGGTAACCACTATTATGTATTTGATACTATTGACCCTTCGCTTAGTTTGCCCGATTGGCGTAGATCTATGCACTCATTTATTATTGAGGTGTCAAAGATTAATTGCCGTATTATTGAGGGGTGTATTGCCGCAGAGTGTGAGTTGAAAAAAGAGGGTTACGAAAAGCGTATCTCAGATTATCAAGAGTGTATTGATAGTCTCAACACTCGCGTTGCAAATGCGGTTGAAGAGTATCAAAACTATGTAAAGCAGAATGCTCCTCAGATACGAATCTGTAAGATTGAGACCACTCACTACCGCAAAGTTTCACAGAGGTATGGTATCCTTGTAACTATTGGAGATAAGTCTATACCTGTCTTTTTTAAGAATATAGACCAGAAGATGCTCTATATTGCAGCCCTGTTGAGATATAAGAGTGGACAACCGCTCTTTTTGCACGAGTTGTTTAATAACTCCCGATGTGCACAAAACCGCTCAAGCGAGCAGAAGAGAGCTTTCAAGCAGTGGATAAAGAGTCTCTACAGAATTATTGTCGATATGGATAATAGGAGTGTTGATGCGTGGTTGAAAAAGATTGAGGTAAAAGGTAGGTTTGAGAAGAGGAAAAGTCAGTCAGACAAGAGTCAAGTTGAGAAAAATATCAATCCATTGTACCAGGCAAAGAGTGATGCGAATAGATGTGTTAAGCAGGCGTTAAAATTCTATAATGCCTCTTTGAGTTACTGTTTGCTCCAAACAAACTATACTTCTGACAAGGATTCGTACTATACTTTTGCTATCCCCGTAGAGAATATCTCTGTCGATGAGTCTCTGCAAGAGTTAATTATAAATAAGGTACGCGCGTAGTTAGTTAAAATAGTGCGATTTTTGAATTTTGCAAATTTTTTATACCTATAACTTTTTACCATTTCTCGAAAGTTTGAAATACCTTTGCAGTGTGGTTAGTCAGTAATGTTTGACATATTTTACACTGCCTATGTGCTATTTGCAGTTGCTTTGATACTCTGGTTTTTGTTAACCATCTGTAGGGTTTAACCTGTTGATTATTAGATTTTTATTAAAGTGCTATATTTTAGCGCTCTGCCTCTTGTACGCACTACTTAACGCTATTTATGACGGTAAGATAGGGTGGATAATAGTTGAAAGTAAAACTTAATAAGTGCATATATGAAACGAGCAATCTCTTACGAAGGTTATCTTGATGAGACTAAATTAGGCCAGGCTCTGGCTGGAATCTTCCCCGACTATGAATTTATCCACGACAGAGCCGTTCCGGGTGCTGGGATAAGCAATCGTCCCGACTACAGATGCGAAGAGTTGAAACTCATGGTTGAGTTTGACGGTTATCAGCACTACTGTCAGATTGACACCATCTTTAAGGATAGGCTGAAAGATGAAGCATATACGGCTATGGGCTATCGCATTGTGCGTATTCCATATTTTGTACAGTTGACTACTGATGTGGTTAGACACTATTTCGGAGTGGATGATGTAGATATGCAGATTAGCTTCCCTCACGGCTTTATTGCAGATAAGGGCGAGAAACTGCCCTCTGAATTCTGCTCTTTGGGGATAATACGATTTGTGACAGAGTTGAAAGAGTTGAGTTTTCTGCAGGGCGATATTATTCAGAGTCTAAGAGCAAAGATTCATAAATACGATGGCGACAAGGCTCGCGTGCTGCCTGTTGATGCCTCTTGTTATTGCGAGGAGCTGAACTGTCTTATAGACCGCAATTAAGAGATGGAAATACCAAGAATGATAACAGATTTAATAGACACTACAACTATGAGCAAGAACACCGATTACAAGATTAAGAATGTGGCAGTTTCTACAAACGGACGAAACGAAATTTATTTTGATGTTGAGTGGGAAGGTGACGAAAATCTCGATTACTTCGAGTTGAGAATCCGAGAAGGTGGTACAGACAATAGCCTGGAATTGTACGCTTATCC
>JAFOYS010000290.1 GCA_017391435.1 Alistipes sp.
AACAATGTGCGCCCTGATAAGACTACAGCCGAGCTTGTTTCAGCTCCAGTAACTCCAGCCGAGGCGCGAAAGTATCCTAATCGTCACTATTATCACCAAAGGGGTGGTTGGTTCAACTGGACAAAAAACGATATGACTTTGTGGAATACTTTGGAGTCGACCGAAGTGCGTAAGAACGAGACTCACGACCCTTGTCCAAAGGGTTGGCGTGTAGCCGATTTGCACGATTTTCAGGAGTTGATTGTAAACCACTCAGATGAGACTACCTACTATGATGGAGGTCAGAAGGGCCGCTGGTTCTCAGGGCCTAATAGTTATTGTACCAGCGTACCGCGAATCTTCCTATCATTGGGTGGAATGCGTGATTTGGATGGAAAGTGTTACTTGCGTGAGAGATCGGGCCTCTATTGGACGGGTCGTCACGGTGGTAGTGAAGGATTAGTATGGCACTTAATAATTGAAGACTCAGGGGTTCAAATGCATCCGATGGCTTGGCCGCACGATGCCCATTTGGTGCGTTGTGTAAAAGATGTGCGCGGTAGGTTTATGCACTAAACACAATGTTACAACCCTTTTTGATAGGGTAGTGTTACGCTCTACAGTAGGCGTGTAAAATGCAATATTAGGCGACTTTGTTCTCTGCAGAGTCGCTTAATTTGTTGTCTGTACTTGCGTTTTTGTGTAAAAGGAAACAAAAGAATAGGTATTTATACTTATTTTATGCAGTGTAGTTTGCTTTTCTTTCCTTTTTCTTGTGATTTTTATGTAAAAAAATTTCTTTTACTCTTTTTTGCTATCTGTTTTTGTTGTAACTTTGTGGCGATAAATCCCACTGTTTGAGGATTAGTCACACAATCACGATGAAAAGAGAGTTTGATGTAATTATTATTGGTGGAGGTGCTACCGGTGCGGGTGTTGCCCGTGACTGCGCCCTTCGAGGAATCAAGGCGTTGCTTATCGAGAGGCACGACATTGCTACAGGTGCTACGGGTCGTAACCACGGACTGTTGCACTCTGGTGCTCGCTATGCGGTAAATGACCGCGAGAGTGCTGAGGAGTGTATCCGTGAGAATATGATTCTCCGACGCATTGCTTCGCACTGTGTTGAGGATACAGGCGGTATTTTTATCTCCCTGCCTGAGGATGGTCTTGACTTCCAGAAGAGGTTTATAGACTCTTGTCTTGCTGCGGGAATCTCTGCCGAGGCTATTGATCCAAAAGAGGCGCTGCTTCTTGAGCCATCTGTAAACCCAGCGCTCATTGGTGCAGTTAAGGTGCCAGATGGATCTGTAGACCCTTTCCGCCTTACGGCTGCCAATATTATGGATGCTCGTCTGCACGGCGCGCAGGTGCTTACCTACACTCGCGTAGATGAGCTTATTATCGATAACGGCAGGGTCGTAGGTGTTGTGGCAACAGATACTATTACGGGCGAGAAGAGCGAGTATCGCGCACAGATTACTGTTAACGCTTGTGGTATCTGGGGTCGTGACCTTGCAGCCAAGGCTGGTGTTACTATTAATATGCTCCCTGCTAAGGGTGCGTTGCTTGTCTTTGGCCATCGTGTAAATAATGTTGTGATTAACCGTTGTCGCAAGCCTGCCGATGCAGATATCCTTGTGCCGGGCGATAATATTACAGTTATCGGTACTACCTCAAGCAAGGTTCCATTTGACCAGTGTGACGATATGTATGTCACCCCTGAGGAGGTAGAGCTGCTGCTGCGTGAGGGTAGTATGCTTGCCCCTGCGCTTATGCATACACGCGTGCTTCGTGCCTATGCAGGTGTGCGTCCGCTCGTAGCCTCGGATGACGACCCAAGTGGACGAAGCGTTAGCCGCGGTATTGTTGTGCTTGACCACGCAACAAGAGATGGCGTTGAGGGCTTTGTGACAATTACCGGTGGTAAGCTGATGACCTACCGACTTATGGCCGAGTGGACAGTAGATCTTATCTGTAAGAAACTAAACATAGATAAAAAATGTACAACTGCCGAGGCTCTTCTGCCCGGATCCTCTTCATCATCGCTTGAAGACTGTAAGCGCACAGCAGTCTTTAGTGCCGGCGCGAAGAGCTCGGCTTTTTACCGTCACGGAAGCAAGGCTGAGAATATAGATAGCTCTACTGCTCAAAAGCGTGCCCTTGTCTGCGAGTGTGAGCAGGTCTCTGTGGGCGAGGTTGAGTATGCTGTAAATGAGCTCAATGTCAACAATCTTGTCGACCTTCGTCGCCGTACTCGTATGGGTATGGGAACTTGTCAGGGCTCACTCTGTGCCTCTCGTGCTGCGGCAGTTATGGCTGGTGTTGGTGGTAACTGCTCTGAGAAGGCTAAATTAGACCTTCAGAACTTTATTACTGAGCGCTGGAAGGGTATGTCGGCAGTAGCGTGGGGTGATACTCTGCGTGAGGGAGAGCTGCTGAGCTGGATCTATGATGGTGTGTGCGATTTGTCTAACAAAAACAATAAGGAGTAACGATGAGATACGATACAGTAATTATTGGCGGCGGACTCTCTGCGCTTATGTGCGGCATTGAGGTAGCAAGGGTTGGTAGAAAGGTGGCTCTTGTGGCTACGGGTCATAGTACCCTGCACTTCTCATCGTGTAGTTTTGGCCTCTATAATGCAAAGAACCCTTTACAGGCTACCTCTGCTCTACCTGCAGAGCACCCATACTCAAAGATTGGCGTAGAGGATGTTGAGGCTCTTGCAGTTCGTGCAACAGAGATACTTAATATGGCGGGCATTGCTACTGTCGGTAGTGCAGAGCAGTCTCACTATATTGTCACACCTACAGGTAAGTGGCGTGAGTGCTGGCTCTCTTTGGAGGGTATGCTGACAAGCGCTGACGGCAAGGGTGTAGATTTTAGCAGTGCGGCAATCTTCTATCCAGAGGGCTTTCTGGATTTCTATACGCAGTTTATTGTTGACCACCTTGAGAGTTGTGGCGTCAAGGTTACTACCCACGCCTTTGCTCTGCCAGAGCTTACGGTGCGTCGTAATAACCCTACGGAGATGCGCTCTGTGGCTGTCGCTCGTGCGTTAGATAAGCAGGAGAATATTGAGGCTCTGGCACAGATTATCTCTCAGAATGTCGGTAGCGCGGAGGCTGTCATTATGCCAGCAGTGTTGGGCTTTGATAATCTGGATGTTCGCAATCGTCTGGAGCGAGATGTAGACCGTCAGATTCTCTGTGTGCCTACTCTGCCCCCATCTGTTGAGGGCGTTAAGGCTGAGCGTGCCTTGAGAAGGACCTTTGAGTCTATGGGTGGAACAATCTTTATGGCCCATACGGCTGTGGAGTACACTCTTGAGCAGGAGACTATCACCTCTATCACTACCTCTAAGGGTGTGACACTTACGGCAGATGACTTTGTGCTTGCTTCGGGTAGCTTTATCGGTGGCGGACTCAAGGGCGATGGTAAGCGTATTGAGGAGGCGCTTTTTGGTCTTGATACTCTAACACCAGAGGATGGATATACAACACGCAACATCTTTGAGGCTCAGCCATTTATGAGCTGTGGCGTTGTTGTAGATAACTCCTTTAAGGCCGTTAAGGGTGGCAAGGCTATCGAAAATCTATATGCCTGCGGAGCAGTGCTTGCAGCCTATAATCCTGTAAAGGAGGGTTGTGGTGCTGGAGTGGCAATGCTCTCGGCGCTTAAAGTTGCAGATGATATTATAAATAGATAGAGCAATGTATCAGTATAGCGAAAATAATCTTGAGCAGTGTACCAAGTGTACCGTTTGTACAGTCTACTGTCCTGTGGCAGCAGTAAACCCGCTCTATCCGGGCCCAAAGCAGGCTGGTCCTGATGGCGAGCGCCTGAGAATGAAGAGCCCAATCTTCTACGACCAGACTCTTGCTATGTGCCTTAACTGCAAGCGATGTGAGGTTGCTTGTCCATCTGATGTGCGTATTGGAGATATTATCCAGTCTGCGCGCATTAAGCACAGCACTAAAAAGCCGGGTCTTCGTGAGTTTACCCTCGCAAATACAGACCTTGTAGGCTCTGTGGCTACTGTCGTGGCACCTGTTGTTAATGCCACTTTAGGCCTTAAGCCTGTAAGACAGATTGTTGAGGGTGTGATGAATATTGACCACCGTCGTATCTTCCCTAAGTATGCCTTTGGAACCTTCGAGAGCTGGCTACGCAAGCAGCGCAAGAGCCAGGAGCTCTTCTCAAAGCAGGTGGCATACTTCCACGGCTGTTATGTGAACTACAACAACCCACCACTCGGTCAGGCCTTTGTAAAGGTTATGAATGCGCTTGGCTATGGTGTGCAGCTGCTTGATAAGGAGAAGTGTTGCGGTGTGGCCCTTATCTCTAACGGCTTTGTTGAGAAGGCAAAGAAGCAGGCAAAGGTAAACCTTAAGTCTATCCGTAAGGCGGTTTTAGAGAAGAGTCTGCCTGTGGTAGCTACTTCATCTACCTGTACCTTCACTCTGCGCGATGAGTATGAGCACCTTCTCGGCCTTGATAATAAGGATGTTAGGGGTAATATTGACCTTGCAACAAAGTTTATCTATAACTTGCTCTGTGATGGTAACCACACTCTTAAGTTCAACCCAGATGCTCCTCATATCCGCGTGGCATACCACAGCGCTTGCCACCTTGAGCGCCTTGGCTGGACACCGTACTCTATTGAGTTGCTAAAGCTTATTCCAAATGTGGAGCTCGTTAAGCTCGACTCACAGTGCTGCGGTATCGCCGGTACATATGGCTTTAAGAAGGAGAACTACCAGACCTCACAGTCTATCGGTGCGCCACTCTTTGCCGCTATTGAGGCCTCAGAGTGTCACTATGTCTCTACCGACTGCGAGACCTGCAAGTGGCAGATTGAGATGTCCACCTCAAAGAGTGTGTTGCATCCGATTGAAATTCTCGCAATGTTCTTGTCGT
>JAFOYS010000291.1 GCA_017391435.1 Alistipes sp.
CCTCACAGAACTCTTCTAACATTGTAATTCTAGAATTATCAGTAAGCATAGTTACTCGGGCTTGGAAAGCTTGAGTAGCACCTGTTGTTTGGATAGAGTTAGTCATACGTCCTTTGTAATAAGGGTCAACCCCTGTAACTTGGAAGATAGAATTCTCTAGTCTATTTTTAAGGTTAGTCATATCAGGTATTGTAGGGAAGTCTACATATTTAACAATATTACTAGGATCACCTTTAACTTGGAAAGTAGCACCTGGAGTATTACCAAATTGAGCAAATGAACGCACATTAATACGACCATCAACATTAATAAACTTAGGACGATTAGCTAAACGATAAGGCTGTGTAGCTTCCATCATATCTATGATGTTAAGAACAATAACAGTATTACGAATCTTCTTTAGTTTAGACATTCCATAAGGATTGCCATCAGGACGTTGTGGAGTGTATACAGCTATAGGGAATTTAGTTAATGATGTTGTCTTGTCATAGATAACAGCTGCTTCATCTATGATAAATACTTGATCATCCCAGCAAATCTCATAGGCAATCGTTGGTACATCTGATGACAGATAGCTCTCAAAGAGTGGGCTGTGTCGCTCCCAATTCTTTGCGCGGTAGTTGATAATCGGCATATAGAGCATATTCTGACTGTGCTTTGCAAAATGTTTGGCAACAGTCGTAGGCTTTTTGCTGCTCTTGATAACCACCTGCTCAACCATATCTCGCTCAACAAGCATTTCAAGTATCTGATCGTAGTAGTTTATGCCCTTATCGATATTTATCAATACCCTACCACGACACAGGTCAAGCGCCTGAGCAAGTGTCGGCATACCGTACTCTGTAACATCGCCCTGCTTGGTCTTTAGCTTGAGGGTTGCAATATAGTCAGAGGTTATCTCCTTTACCTTGCCTTTACCCGTTGTTGTGCGGTCTACAGAGCCATCGTGACAACAGACAAGCACCCCATCAGCCGTACGCTGAACATCTATCTCCACCATATCAACACCCATAGCTATAGCACCCTCCATTGCGGCAAGAGAGTTCTCTGGATAGTGTCGCCAGTCGCTACGGTGGGCAATAACTACGACATACTTTGTCTTAGGATTGCGAATCTCTGCCAAGATTCGCTCGGCGCGAGACTGTGCCGATGCACATAGCGCAACAAATACAAAAACGGCAAGCGTTAAAAACCTTTTCATAATACACCCTCACTAAATGATTTCAACTTTGCAATCTCCTCTGGCCAACGGCTCTCGTCTGGCGTCTCAAGCACAATCGGAATACCATCAAACAGAGGACTTGTAGCGATAAACTTAAAGCAGTCCCAACCAATAGTACCCTCTCCAAGTGGTGCGTGACGGTCAACACGGCTACCGAGTGGCTTAAGTGCATCGTTTAGATGTATTCCTCTCAAATACTTGAGGCCCACAACACTGTCAAGCTCCGCAAAGGTCTTCTCACAGGCTGCCGTGCTACTCAAATCGTGGCCCGCAGCAAAACTGTGGCAAGTGTCAATACAGAAACCTACACGGCTCTTATCCTCAACGCGCTCGATGATATAAGCAAGGTGCTCCCAAGCAAAACCGAGGTTTGAACCCTGACCTGCCGTATTCTCAATTACCGCCGTAACGCCATTTGTCCTCTCAAGAGCCATATTAATACTCTCGGCAATTCGGTCAAGCGAGAGGGTTGTAGTGATCTTATTCAGATGGCTACCTGGGTGGAAGTTTAGACGATCAAGCCCCAACGCCTCACAGCGCGCCATCTCCTCAAAAAACGACTCACGAGACTTGTTAAGTCCCTCAGCCTCAGGGTGTCCGAGGTTTATAAGGTAGCTGTCGTGTGGCAAAATCTGGTGCGGAGCATATCCACACTCACTACACGCCTGCTTAAATCTCTCACACTGCTCTACGGTAAGTGCAGGAGCTATCCACTGTCGCTGATTCTTTGTAAAAAGTGCAAAGGCTGTGGCCCCTATAGCCTTGGCATTGCGAGGCGCATTCTCAACACCCCCCGCCGCACTTACGTGCGCTCCAAAATATTTCATAACTCTCCTATTTTCATTTATTTTCTACAAAGGTAATATTTTCTTGAAAATAAAACATATCTTTGTGCCATATAAAAACCTAATTATGAAAAAGATTCTACTTATCTCACTACTTGCGGCTGTTTCGCTTTGTGTTTCAAACACCGCTTCTGCTCAACTTCTTAAGGGCGCAAAGCCCTATCTAACACCTGACCAGTTGCCAAATATGGTCAACTGGCTACCTGAACCTCCTACAGAGAGTAGCGCGGCTTTTGAATACGACATTGCTCGCTACGGCTGGGGCAAGGAGCAGCGCAAGGATAGCGCACGCGCAAAGAAGGCAATTAACCACGCCAGCATTGACCCTGTAGTTGTCTGCAGCCACTTTAATGAGGCTATGGGCATTGAGATTTCACCTGAGAAGACTCCGCAGATCTACCGTCTGCTGGTTGATGGTATGGAGACTGCAAACAACATCTCTCTCAAGCCTAAGAAGCACTATAGTCGTCAGCGTCCATTCAGCCGCTTCAACGAGTCTACTTTGGTTCCAAAGGCTGAGGCTGTATTGCGTAACAATGGTTCATACCCATCTGGACACACTATTATCGGTTTCTCTGCTGCACTGCTCCTCTCTGAGATTAACCCAGCGGCTGCCGATGCACTCCTCAAGGAGGGATATGAGTGTGGTCAGAGCCGAATCATCACAGGCTTCCACTGGCAGAGCGATGTAGATGCAGCCCGCATAGCTGCCTCTGTAGCTGTAGTTGCTATGCACAACTCAAAGCAGTTCTGCAAGCAGATGAAGCGCGCAAAGAAGGAGTTTAACAAGATAACAAAATAGTCAATGAAGCGAAGTCTATTAACTGCAGTAGTTGCACTCTGCACAATCCTTACACTCTCCGCACAGGAGGACTACCACCGCGCACAGCTCTACTTTGAGCCAGAGCAGATGCCCGATATGAAGCAATTTCTACCAGGTCCACCTGCAGAGAGTAGCGAGGCCTTTAAGTATGATATTGCCGTATATGAGCTGGGCAAAAAGATTCGCGCCACAG
>JAFOYS010000031.1 GCA_017391435.1 Alistipes sp.
GAGAGGCTGTTTTGCAGTGCGATAATCTCATTCAGACGGCGCGTCTTCTCCTCATCTGCAATATCGTCAGCATAGTGTCGTGCAGAGAATGTTCCTGGACGCTCAGAGTACTTGAACATAAAGGCAGAGGCGTAACCAACATCTTGCATAAGCGAGAGTGTCTGCTGATGATCCTCAAGCGTCTCACCGCAGAAACCTGCTATTAGGTCAGTTGTAATTGCACAATCTGGCATATAGCGATGTATAGCCGCAACACGCTCAAGGTACCACTCGCGAGTATACTTACGGTTCATCTTCTTTAGCATCTCATTGCTACCGCTCTGTGCTGGTAGGTGAATTGCCTTGCAGATGTTCTCATAGCGAGCCATAACCTCAAGTAGGCTGTCAGAGATATCCTTTGGATGTGAAGTAGCAAAGCGGACACGCAGTTGTGGAGAGACTTGAGCAACCATCTCCATTAACTGTGGAAAACCAACCTCGCCACACTTGTATGAATTTACATTCTGACCCAGAAGGGTAACCTCGCGATAACCGTTTTCAAATAGTATACGAGCCTCATTTACGATTGTTTGAGGGTCACGACTACGCTCAAGACCACGAGTGTATGGTACCACGCAGTAGGCGCAGTAGTTATTGCAACCTCTCATAATTGCTATATAGGCAGAAACACCATTCTTGTCAAGGCGTACCGGTGCTATCTCTGCATATGTCTCCTCTTTTGATAGCTCTACATTAATGCCCTTTTCGCCCGCCTCGGCAGTACGAACGAGCTGTGGTAGAGTGCGATATGAGTCTGGACCTGCAACAATATCTACACCTGTCTGTGGCTCAATAAGCTGCTCCTTGAGTCTCTCAGCCATACAGCCAATAATACCGATAATTAGGCTTGGCTTGCGCTTTTTAATCTGGCGCATAGCAGATAGTCTTCCCCAGATTCTCTGCTCTGCATTATCTCGAATAGAGCAGGTGTTAATAAGGATAATATCTGCTTGGTTGATATCCTCTGTGTATATATAGCCATTCTGCTGCATTATTGAGACAACAATCTCGCTGTCTCCAGCATTCATCTGGCAACCGTAGGTCTCTATAAATAGTTTCTTGCCCTCACCTGTTAGAGGGCGTAGTGAATTGATTTCCAATGTTTTATTTTTTATAGGTTCTGTATTTCACCCTTCTCTGGCAGTGGCTTGAAGCCCTCGCCAAATGTGTCGTAGGCATCTGTAACTACAATAAATGCAGATGGATCAAACTCGCGAATTGCACTCTGAACAAGAGGTACATCCTTATTTGGAACAACAAGGAAAATCATCTCCTTCTCATCATTAGAATACATACCGCGAGACTGGATATAGGTCGCAGAGCGGTCAAGATCCTTGAGGATAAACTCCTTGAGGGTGTCGTTGTGCTGGTTGAGAATAATAAAAATCAACTTGTTGTAAGATGCACCGTTGATTGTGTATGCAAGCACGCGTGAAGTGACATAGATAGTAATTAGCGAGTAGAGAGACAGAAGCCATCCCTGTGGATCTGGGTCACCTGTACCGATACCGAATCCAATAACAAGAAGACCAGAGATAACCACAATAGAGTCTGCAATAAGCACTGCATTTGAGAAACCAATGTGGAAATACTTTTGAATCATCATTGCAATAATGTCTGTGCCACCTGTAGTTGCCTGCTGGCGCACAACAAGACCAACGCCAACACCGAGGAAGACAGAGCCAATGAAAGATGCGAGCATAAGGTGGTCAGATAGATCGAGAATACCACCAAGCATCTGTGCTGGATCGAGTGTTCGCATAGCCTCCTCTGTAGGGAACGATAGGCGAGTGATGACATTCATACATCCCGGAGTGTAGAGGGCTGCAACAATAGTGCGGCTACCAAACTTGCTGCCGAAAATCAGAAAGGCAAGTATAAGTAGCGGAATGTCAAACATATAACCAAATGTTCCTACCTGAATATTTGGGAAGATGTTATGCAAAACAATACTTGCACCATAAATACCTCCAGGTACGATGTTGTAAGGGCTAATAAAGAAAACATAGCCTGCTGCAAGAAGAGTACATCCTAAAAGGATGAAGAACCAAGAGCTCCACCACTTGAGTGAAAAAACGGGTTGGGTTAATGATCTAATGTCCATAGTATACTATTTTGGGCAAAGATACAAAATATTGTTAAAAATTGAAAAGATAAAGGGATGAAATTGCTATTCCACCCCCTCTTTTAACAGTTGTTGTCTACTATTTGTCAGAATAGTATGAGCTATCCAGCCCCAGAACAAAATTTTGTCGGCCTACAAAGGCTACAATAGCCAAGATTATTGTTACAATTGCGTTTAGCGAAAAGCCAAAAGTTTCAGAGTTGCTATGGACTATTTTGCGGGCAAAGTCAATCATAAATGGGCATAAAATTATGGCAATATAGTTTGCGGCCATAACTATCGACAGAGCCCTTGTCGCCTGCTGTGGTGGTGCAATGATTGCCGCTTTGTCGTATATCAGCGGTTGCATTACTCCGTAGCCTAAGCCTGTAATAATTATGCCGAAAATTAGTACAGCTGGACTCTTTGATACAGAGAGTAGTGCTAATCCAATACTAAGGCAGAGGCAGCATAGAGCGTTTGTATATGAACGAGTGGCGCGAATAATCTTGTTGATAAAGAGTCCTGGAAGCATTATTGCTAAGAAGAATAACGAGATGCTTACGCCGGCCAACTCTTGCTTTATGTGGTATTTTTCAAAGAGAAATGCTGTGTCAAATGTAATCACAAGGGTGGCATATGTGATAACAAAGTAGAATACTGTTAGCACAATAAGATGTCTGTAGTTTATGCTGCTCTGTTTATACTGATCACTCTGCTGTGGCTCTGGTGCAGGGCTCTCTCTGCGTAGCAAAAGGCATAGTATAAGTGAGACTCCTGGCAGTAGGTAGACCAAAAAAGATAGATGCCAATTTATGTCTGCCACATATCCCGTTAGAGCTGTTGCCGCCACAAGAGTAAGGTTGTTAATAGCTGAACTGTAACCAAGTTGGCGCACGCGATAGCTATCTGTAAAGTAGTCAACAACAAGTCCTGTAGATAGTGGAATAATTATACCAGCACCAATGCCAAGTATGCAGCTTATAACAATAAGGGCGGTCATACTCTTTGCAAGTAGACAAGCTACTCCGCAGATTGTAAAAATTGCAAGTCCTGTATAGAGTAGCGACAGCCTGTTTTGCCCCGTTGTCAGACGACCAGCAACGACAACAAAGGGTATTATAAGTAGACTTGGAAGAGATGTAAGCATCTGAATCTCAAGGTCTGAAGCCTTCGGGAATATGTTGTTCATATCGCCCAGAATAGGCGAAATAGCAAGTCCTGGTAGTGATGTTACTGCCGAGACAGACCAAATTGCAATAAGTGTGATTAGGGATATATCTCCCTTGCCAGTTTTAACTCTCATACCATCTGTTTTTTTGACAATCTTCTGCAACAGATGTGCCAAAATTAGTGCCAAATGTCGCTACTTCGGCGTGGTAGAATCACAAAACAGTTGTTCTGGTCAAAGGGTACATTTTGATAGGTTACAATGCCTGTAACATCTGTCGCCTCTATAGGAGGTAGGTTGCTAAAACCAGAGGCGTAGTTGTCTATGTATATGTAGATAAAGTTCTGCTCGCTATCGCAAAATCGTAGGTATTTGCCTTTGTAATGCTCTTCGTAGCAGGTATAAACATAGTTAAGGTCGTTGATAGAAACTAACTTGCCACACAAACTACTATCTATCTGAGGGATAGAGCAATTTAGAGGCTCAATTTTATCAATTGAGCTATATCGGGTTATATGCTTGTCAAGGGTTACTATGCTCTTGAAGCCGATAAGCGAATTGTCCCTTTTTGACAGTTGACCAATTGTTAGTTGACTGTCGGATATTTGAGCAGATAGGTCAACCATTGTGATAGATATCTTGCACCCCTCAGGGTAGAAAGAGAATGAGTCGTAGATGTCAACCAATACTTTGGCAGTTGCCGTACCATCGTCAATATAAATTGCGCCGTTTATATAGCTCTGTTTGTCGCAGGAGATGACAGTTCCGCTGACAACTACAGGGGCGGTTGCCGTAAAGGTGATAATCTCTGAGTTGCAGATGCTTTTAAGTTTGGCGATAGTTATATTTGCTGTTACAGGAGCAGAATCCAGTTCTGGATCAGACGCTCTGTTGTAACAACCGCTTAATAGTAGTGATAAAAGTATGACTATCAACCTCATATCATTTTCTTGTAGATACAGAAAAAGCTGCATAGTTTGCAGCCTTTTCTGTTATTTGCTACTACTCATTAGCAATCTTTCGCAGTGCCTTGGCAAGCTGATCGGGGCACGATGTTCCGCGACCAGCGCAGTCAATACCCTCTAAACGAGCTATAGCTTCATCAATTTTCATCCCCTTAACAAGGGCTGCTACGCCTTGAGTATTGCCACTACAACCACCCACAAACTGAACTCTTACAACTGTATCTCCGTCAATCTCGGTCAGAATAGCCTGAGAACAAGTTCCGTGAGTGTAGTAAATATTGCTCTTTATGGCCATTATTTCTTCTCCTCAGCCTGCTGTGCAGAAGGGTCTGCAACAACCATATTCTTCTCAATACGAAGTGTAACATTGCTGTCAACCTCAATAAGAAGAGTTGTCTCCTTAACCTCCTTTACTACAGCGTGAATACCGCCAGCTGTGATAATCTTGTCACCCTTCTTAAGGTTTGCGATGAACTCCTGCATCTGCTTTCTGCGCTTAGACTCTGGGCGCCACATAAAGAGCCACATAATAAGAATCATACCGCCAATCATTAACCAGAAGGTCCAGCCTGCACTCTGAGGCTGCTGTGCAGCTGCCTGTAACATTGTAAACATAGTCAATTATTCGTTTTAATGGTTTAAAATTTCAGTAAAAATATCTATTAAAATTCAAAAATGCAAATTTTGTCCCCTTTAGAGCAGACCTTTACCCGTTTTGAATATCCAACCCTCGTCAAGGCCCAAGGTGATAATCTTGTCAAGCACACCGTTGATAAAGGTGCTACTTGCAGGGGTAGAGTAGTACTTTGCAATATCGATAAACTCGTTCATTGTAACCTTCACTGGAATAGATGCAAAGTTCTTAGCCTCGGCAATAGCTACAGCAAGAATTACATTATCCATAAGTGCAAGACGCTCAATATCCCAGTTGTTTGTATGGC
>JAFOYS010000292.1 GCA_017391435.1 Alistipes sp.
CTGCTTCTATGAAACTGTTACTGCAAATCCTATGTATTATGCAAACAAGCTGTATCTGAATGATAAAAGAGTGGTAAACCTTACTTTACCACGGGAGGTTACGGCTATTCCTGCTTATGCTTTTGCAGATTGTACAAGTTTGGTAAGTGCAACAATGGGAAGTGGAATTACCCTTCTCAATGATCAGGCATTTGCAAGGTGTACTGCGTTGGAGAGTGTAACGCTACCAAGTAATTTGCAAATTACATATCGAGTATTTAGTGGTTGCACAAACTTGAAGCATATTACTATACCAGAGAGTATGAAGAATCTCGGCGAATCAACATTTAATAATTGTAGCAGCCTACAGACTATAAATCTACCAGATGGCCTTGAAATTATAGGCAGTAGTGCATTTAAGGGTTGTGGTCAATTGCAAGCAATAGAGATACCTAAAACTGTTACAATGATAGGGCCAAGTGCTTTTTCTGCTTGTAATTCAATAAAAAGTGTTGTTATTCCAAGTAGCGTGCAGGAGATAGGAGGTTGGTGTTTCGATTGTTGCAGGTCACTATCGGATGTTGTAATTGAGGAGGGTGTAAATACTATTGGCTGGGAAGCCTTTAGACAATGCCCAATAAAGACTATTACATTGCCGAGTACTTTAACATCTCTTGGTGAGATTGCATTTGCGGATTGTGCATCGCTTATAAGTGTCTACGCTAAACCTACAACGCCGCCAATTGCAACAATGCGAGGTAACTGGGGAACCTGGAATGCATTCTATGGCAATGCAGTAGGTCGTAAGATATATGTACCAAGACAGAGCGTTGATGCATATAAATCAGCATCAGGTGGCTGGGGTCTATATGCTGCAGACATCGAGCCGTACGACTTTGAGTAGCGGTAGACGAGTTTTAGTCACAATATAATTATAGTAACAAGGTCTCTCTATCCACCGTGATAAAAGTTAAGTCAATAATATATTGACTCAGTATTATAATCAAAAATGGGCGAATCAGATTCGCCCATTTTTCTTGTATTCTAACTAAATTTTCACTAAAGTGATATATTTTTCCACTAAAGATCTCTTTATATGTGAACCCTTAAAAGTTTAGTACTATGAAGAAGAGAATTTTTAACCTAATTATTATTGATGAGAGTGGATCGATGGATATCATCAAGAAGGCGGCTATTGATAGCGTAAACGAGACTATTCAGACAATTCGTGCTGCGCAGAATGAATATCCAGACCAAGAGCACTTTGTGACCCTTGTAACCTTTAACGATAAAGTAAAGAGTGTTTATGAATGTGTTCCAATTGCTCAAGTTGTAGAACTGACAGATGATAGCTACAGACCTGATTGTCTCACGGCACTTTACGATGCAATGGGTATGTCGCTCACAGCACTGCGCAACAATGTTGCAAACAACGATGCTGTTCTGGTAACTGTTGTCACTGACGGCTGCGAGAACGCCTCAAGGGAGTACAATGGCAAGGCTATTAAGGCCCTTGTTGATGAACTGAAGGCTAAGGGCTGGGTGTTTGCTTATATCGGTGCAAATCAGGATGTTGAGGCTGTTGCTGCTACAATGTCTATTACTAATGTGATGAATTGGGAAGCATCAAGTGTAGGAGCAGCAAAGATGAGCCGTAAGCTAAGTGAGTCTCGCGCTCGCCACTTCTCTCGCATCTCAGAAAGTGGATATTCGTCAGTGAAGGCAAATTGTGATTTCTTTGATGAGGATTAGTAGGATAATGGTTGTGTGGATAAGCGTTGGCACTCTTTGTCAACGCTTATCTATCTTTTTATTCTGTCTAAACAATAGGCTTTGCGCTTGCAATCTTTGCAGTGACTGCCTGTCCAGACACTGTTAAAGTGCTCTGCCGCAGCATCTACAAGTGTCAACTCGTCAGTAAGTATTCCCGCCTCAAAGTTGCGCTTACCGTCAGATTTCATACCAATACCCGCGCCCGTAAGGTTTGCCGAGCCGATATATGCCAGCTTACAGTCAAAAATAATCATCTTGAAGTGGACTCTTGGGCAGAGTCTGCGCTGTAGGCGTTTGATGAGCATAGGGTAGGAGTCAAAATCTGCCTGAAAGGCGGGCCCTGGCTCCTTTGCGTGGAGCAATCTTACCTCAACACCGCGACGCACAAGAGAGTCAAGTACTGCTAAAAATGGCTGACTCTCTGCACCGATCTTGATATATAAATCTTTAATGTCTGCCGTGCCGATTACAAGCGAGTGCTTTACCTCAGCCACCCGCGTAAGCACGCTGCTAAAGTGTTCTATGTCAGAGATGTATGTTGTCATAGCGTGATTCGTTTGCGTAAAGATACTCTTTTTTTGCCAATTTATAAATAATGACTAACTTTGTATAGAATAGTTTACCTTGCTTTGGTTATATATGGTTAGAAGAGAGTTTCACTACCTGTTTGCCGCCTTGATATGGGCCTCTGCCGCTCTGATGATTACAACAAAGGGCATAATTGCTTACTGCTCTGTGCCACAGACGCAGCTTTGGTGGTTGAGCGCCATTACTGTAGCGACGCTTGTAAGCTTCTTCTTTATCTTTCGTAGGGTAGCTCGTCGGTACATAGACCACATAGCGGCACTGCCAGATAGGAGTTATCTGTGGAATACATTTTCGCAAAGAGGGTGGACACTACTGCTCTTTATGATGGGCCTTGGCATAATGATGAGGTGCTTGCCTAATATCCCGCAACAGTTTACAGCCTCTTTCTATTCTGGCTTAGGGCCAATGTTGCTACTCTACTCACTACGCTTTCTGAGTGCTATATGGACGGTCGGAGGTAAAACTAATCTATAGAGTCACCCTTTGGAGCACTTTGTGTACCTAATATATCCTCAATAAAACTCTCTAAAGAGCTGTCGGCAATAAGTCCTATCTTTTGGCGGAAGCGGTGTCTGAGCATCAGTACGCTTCGTGGTGCAATGGCAAGCAACTCGGCTATCTCTTTGTTGTCCTGCTTTAGCACAATAAGCATAGAGAGAAGCTCCTCACGACGGGTGATTGACGGAACCTTCTCGCGCAGACGAGCAACAAATAGCGGATATAGCAAATCGAAGCGTTGACGAAACTTTGTTTCGCCGCTCTTCTGAAGCACAGAGGGGGTTAGGGTTTCAATCTCTTGTCTATTCTCCTTATCGCTCATAATCTGATTGATCTCCTGAGAGATTATCTCCTTCTCGGCATTTGTCTGGTGCAACTTCTGGACAAGTGTAGCAAGCTTTTCATCTGCTCGCTTCATAGCCATCTTGTGCTGCCTTCTTTGTAGAAGTAGTAGTGTGATTATTCCTGCGATAATTATAACTGACAACACCGCGTAGATGGTAAACAAGAGTCGCTGGTTGGCCTGCTCAAGTTGAACAATCTTTAACTGCTGACTCTGCTGCTCTGTTTGCAACTCAGTTATGGCCTCAACAAGATTGTAGTTCAGTCGCCTCTCTTTTAATGCGCGATGCTCGTGGAGCATCATTTTGGTATACAACTCGGCTTTGTGATACCTTCTATGTTTTAGAAAGTGGTTTAAGATAGGCTCATATTCAATGTCGATATGTATAGGTGTGTCGCTCTGATTTAGTAGAGTGTACAAATTGTCTAACATTATCTCGGCTAGTTCGCCATTGCCACTCTTCAGATAGACTTGAGATAACTGATGGAATGCCTTTGCACGGTTTGTTGTCGTTCCCTGTCTTGCAACCTGCTGCAACTCTTGGATGCCCAAGTGAAGTGAGTCGCCACCCTTTTCAGTTAGGTATATGCCGTGCAGAAGATCAACATCTACCATTCCGCTATTGTATGGCAATGCTCGGCAGAGCTCGCTCGCCCTTTCGGTATAGTAGGCTACAGAGTCCATCTGGCCGAGCTGATGCAGAACTCGTCCTTTATTTATATATGTCTGTGCAGAGACCATAGGATTCTGTACTGACATATTCTGCTCTACTGTAAGCGCCTCGTTAGCGTAGAGATTGGCATATTCAGGAACATCCCAGTAGAGGAATAGGTCTATTAACTGATGGAGACTGTTGATTGTGCCTAAATCATCTTTTCTGGCCTTAGACTCCTCTTTACTCTGCTGAAAAAGTGTCAAAGCCTTATTTATATCTCCATTTCTTTTGTATATAGAGCCCAACATTGCCGTTACCCACTGCTTTCCAGATACATTTTTAGCCTGCTCTGCTTGTAGCAGTGCCTCTTGACACCACTCAATAACCTGCTCTTGGTAGTTGGTATTGCTATAGAATACGGCTGCTGCATATGCGTAGTCGCGAAAATAGCGCTGTGGCGTAGGGTGGTGGAGTGGAATGGTAAAGACCTTTAGCATTGTCTGCTCAGCCTGATTCATCTTCTCTGTGCGCGACAGTGCGTAGCCAAGTACAGAGTAGTAGTCTCTCAGACACTGTTTTTGTAGCACTGGAGAAGAGTTGTAAATCTCCTGTAGGGTAGTGATGCAGGCCTCGGGCTCTCCTTTACTCTGGTATGTGTTCATTAGCTGCACCAGAGCATCTGTGTATCTTACAATTCTCTCTACGGTCAAGTCGCCCATAACAGGCTGCAGTAGGTATCTCTTGAATGCCTCTATTGCCTCGCTACTCTGCCCCTCTTTTTGCAGAGCTCTCGCCTCTTTAAAAAGTTCCTCATTAGCAAAACTGCTATAGCTTATAACTGTTGCTGCTATGAGTAGAAGTATCTTTTTGCAACATTGAGTAAGTGTCATATCTCTGTTCTATTTTGTTGCAAAAGTAACAAAATTATGTAGAGTAACCTACACAGAGCTGTTTACATTTCGGTATACATTTGCTATTTTTTACCAAAATCAACACTTAATATAGACCGAAATGTAGGATTGCATTGTTTGACTCGTAAAAAATAACAAATTACATTTGCAATGTATTATAAGGGCAATTTTAAGCCCCCTAACTAACGACTAAACATAGTTGAATTTTTTTGAGCAGAAATATTGCACAATGAGTAACGATACACTCACCCCAGAAACTGTAAAAGAGCAGGAGAATATGCCGTATAAGAACTGCCTAAATTGTGGAGCAGAACTTAAGGGTCACTACTGTCATAACTGCGGACAAGAGGCTTTGGCAAAAACACCTACGGTGTTGGGTCTTGTTCTGGAGTATCTAAGCGAGACATTTGTTTGGGACTCGCGATTTTTTAGTACATTCTGGACACTTCTTCGTCGTCCGGGTAAACTGACGAATGACTATTTGGCAGGAAAGTATATCTCTCAGGAGAGTCCACTCAAACTCAATATGTTTCTACTGCTTGTCTTTGTAACGCTCTTTATCACCTTTTCGGGTACGGAGAAGGTTACGGACTCTGTACACAATGTGACAAACGACGAGAGGGTATTTACGGGTGTTCAGCTAAATTCTTTGGTGAACGATTCAGAGTATGCGGCACGCTTGGAGCAGAGCCCTCGTGATACACTCCTTTTGCACGCTCCGCTCTTGATTGCTACCAATTTTCCAAAGATTATAACCAGCGTTGAGATAAAGGAGGATACTGCAGGTCAGGGTCTTGATAAATGGGTTGCAGTTGTACCTCGCTTGTTGATAGAAGATCGGGTTATTGTGGCAGATGATGAAGGTTGTTATTCATTTAATAAGGAGGTGACCGATGCACAGAGTCAGATAGACCTTGTTAACAATGTTTGGGCAGAGATGGTGAGAATTACATCTCAGTATTTCCCTATTCTGC
>JAFOYS010000293.1 GCA_017391435.1 Alistipes sp.
ATATACGAGGAGCGCAAGGATAATCTTGAGGGTAATATGTACTTCCCTCTGACAAATGGTCATCTGGGTTACAACATTCCTGTAAGCCTTCAGAAGTGTAAAGATACAGATGGAGCAGAGATTTTCCGCGCCTTTACCAAGGTTGTAATGTTTACAATGATTGACGATGCTTGGCGAGAGCATCTGCGCGAGATGGATGATTTGCGCCAAAGCGTGCAGAATGCATCCTACGAGCAGAAGGATCCGCTGCTTATCTACAAGTTTGAGTCATTCAGCCTCTTTGCAAAGATGCTTGAGAAGATTAACCGCGATGTGCTTGCAGTACTGAACAAGGCCTATGTGCCTGTACAGCAGCAGAATCCAGATGCTATACAGCAGGCTCGTCAGCAGAAGGCTAAGGTTGATGTAAACAAGCTTCAGGCATCTCGTATGGCGGCAGCAGCTGCAGCAGGTCAGGGTGAGAAGAGCAAGCCAGCACCAATCCACGTAGAGAAGAAGGTTGGCCGCAACGACCCTTGCCCTTGCGGAAGTGGTAAGAAGTATAAGCACTGTCACGGTAAATAGTATGGGATACGCAGAGCAGAAACAGCTTCAGTTGGATATTCGCTACCTTAAGATGGCGCGAATCTGGGCAGAGAACTCATACTGTGTTCGCCGTCAGGTCGGTGCGCTTATTGTTAAGGATAAGATGATTATCTCTGACGGATATAATGGCACCCCTTCGGGCTTTGAGAACATCTGCGAGGATGATATGGGACAGACAAAACCATATGTTCTCCACGCCGAGGCAAACGCTATTACAAAGGTGGCTAAGAGTGCTAATAACTGCGACGGAGCTACACTCTATATCACAGCTTCGCCTTGTCTTGAGTGTTCAAAACTAATCATTCAGGCAGGTATTAAGCGTGTTGTCTATGGCGAGAAGTATAGATGTGAGGATGGTCTTGAACTGCTCAAACGCGTAGGTATTGAGTGTGTGTTTGTTGAATACTAACATATTAACTACTATTCATTGGATAAAAACTGCTCTTAGGGGCAGTTTTTTCTTTGAAAAAGGTAGCATTTTTCAAAGAAAAATTATACCTTTGTTAGATAATAACTAAGCACACACTAAACACTACTATAACTATGTCTAATTTTATTGATGTTATCAGAAAATACACTTTTGAGCGATACTTAAGCTCAAGCGTTATTGCTATGATTGACATACTCACATCTACCATTGCCACGATGCTTACAATCGTCTGTGTAGATGCGATTTTGCCAGATGTGAGCATCCCGCTCTACTCGGTTATTAAGGTTACAATATGCACCATTGTTGCCACCCTTATTGGCGTTCTTGTGATGCATACACACCGAATCATTATCCGCCATAGTACTATAGGTGATATATGGAAACTGGCCGTAGCAACAGTTATAAAAGATTTTCTACTCGCTTTTTGCGCTGTCACTTTTCTGAACTACAATGAGCCACATCTACCACTAATACTACTGTTTGACACACTGTTAACATTCTGCCTCTTTATCTTGGTACGAATAGCTATGGTTGTTGTTTACGACTCCATTAAGCAGAATTTCGTCTCAACAGATACACGCAGCAATATATTTATCTACGGCTCATCAGAGAAGTCTACAGCACTAAAATTGCGATTGAACAACTCTCCACACTACAAGATTGTAGGTTTTATTCAGCACGAAGCATCAAGTGCAAAGCTTGCCGGCCAGAGTCTATATCATTTCAAGGGAAAAGAGTGTAACGAGATTGAAAAACTCTTTTACAACCGAGGTGTAAAATACATAATCTTCCCTAACTACGAGACTCTAAGGGAGGAGAGCGAGAGACTCATTCCATTCTGCACCTCGCACAACATTAAGATTCTCGTTGCTCCGCCTATTGACGAGGCAGTGGATGGCAATATACCTCAGTCTGCAATTCGTGAAGTTAAGATTGAGGATCTACTTGGCCGTGAGGAGATAAAGATCTCTATGAGCGAGATTATCAACAACTTTGCAGGCAAGACGGTCCTTGTTACAGGTGCTGCTGGTAGTATCGGCTCGGAGCTATGCCGTCAGCTTGCAAGCTTTGGCATCAGTAAACTCATTATGTTTGACAATGCCGAGACCCCTATGCACAACATCCGCCTTGAGCTTGAGGACAAGCACAAGAGCCTACCTATTGTCCCTATTGTGGGTGATGTTCGCCAACCTAACCGTCTTGAGTATCTCTTCTCAAGTCATAAGCCACAAGTAGTCTTCCACGCTGCTGCATACAAGCACGTACCGCTTATGGAGGAGAATCCTTGTGAAGCTGTACTTGTAAATGTTTACGGCTCGCGTAATGTAGCCGATATGTGTATCAAGCACGGCGCAGAGATGATGGTTATGATATCTACAGACAAGGCCGTAAACCCTACCAACATTATGGGCTGCACTAAGCGTCTTGCAGAGATATATGTACAATCACTTGGCACAGCAATTACAAACGGCACTGTTGCAGGAAAAACAAAGTTTGTCACAACACGCTTTGGAAATGTCCTTGGCAGCAACGGCTCGGTAATTCCTCGCTTCCGCGAGCAGATTATCGCCGGAGGACCTGTAACTGTCACACATCCAGAGATTACACGATTCTTTATGACCATTCCGGAGGCGTGCCGTCTGGTTATGGAGGCTGCGACAATGAGTTGCGGAAACCAGATCTTTGTCTTTGATATGGGCGAGAGTGTAAAGATCGTCAAACTCGCCGAGCGAATGATTGAGCTGGCTGGATTTAAGGTTGGCAGAGATATTGAGATTAAGTTTACAGGTCTGCGCCCAGGTGAGAAGTTATACGAGGAGGTACTCTCAAATAGCGAGAATACAATAGAGACCAACCACTCAAAAATACGCATTGCCAAGGTGCGAGAGTACGACTATAACGATGCTGCTCAGGGCGTTGAACAGTTACGCGAGCTTGCATACAATGTCAAGATTATTGAGATGGTAAAACTTATGAAACAGATAGTTCCAGAGTTCAAGAGCCAAAATTCTGACTTTGCGAAACTTGACTAATAAATGACTCATATGCCAAAGATTTCTCAGAGAGCCGAGCTGATGCCCTCCTCTCCAATTAGACGCTTAGCACCACTTGCCGAGGCCGCAAAACGCCGAGGAACAAAGGTTTATCACCTCAATATCGGCCAGCCCGACATTGAGACTCCAGTTGAGGGATTAGACGCTTTAAAACATATAGATCGCAAGATTCTTGAGTACAGTCCAAGCGATGGCTTCTACTCATTTAGAGAGAAACTCGTCGGCTACTACGACCAGTACCAAATCAAACTATCTCCAGACGATATAATCATCACTGCAGGTGGTTCTGAGGCTGTTCTGTTTGCCTTTATGTCCTGCCTTAATCCAGGCGATGAGATTATTGTACCAGAGCCTGCATATGCAAACTATATGGCCTTTGCAATATCTGCTGGAGCAGTTATCCGTCCAATAACATCTACTATTGACGAAGGTTTTGCACTACCTCCAATAGAGAAGTTTGAGGAGCTGATAAACGAGCGTACACGAGGCATACTTATCTGCAACCCTAACAATCCTACGGGATACCTATATACACGAAAGGAGATGAATCTGATTCGTGACCTTGTAAAGAAGCACGATCTGTTCCTCTTCTCCGATGAGGTTTACCGAGAGTTTATCTATACCGGCTCGCCATACATCTCAGCTTGCCACCTTGAGGGTATTGAGCAGAATGTTGTGCTAATAGACTCAGTATCAAAGCGTTATTCAGAGTGCGGAATCCGCATTGGAGCCTTGATTACAAAGAACAAGCAGCTGCGCAATGCAGTAATGAAGTTCTGCCAAGCACGCCTCAGTCCGCCGCTACTTGGACAGATTGTTGCTGAGGCATCGCTTGATGCACCGCGCTCATATGCTATCCATACATACGAGGAATATATTGAGCGACGCAACTGCCTTATTGACGGTCTGAACAAGATTGACGGAGTCTACTCCCCTATCCCAATGGGTGCATTTTACACCGTTGTGCGACTACCTATAGACGAC
>JAFOYS010000294.1 GCA_017391435.1 Alistipes sp.
AGGAGCTTGAGGGTATCAACCCAGAGTTTGAGCTTGAGATTACAATGATTCGTCAGTTTGCAAATCCTGAGCTTAACGAGGAGTTCTTCAAGACTGCATTCCCAGAGGGTAACATCACCGACAAGAAGGGTCTTGATGCATACATCGACGCTCAGATTGAGGGTGAGATGGCTCGCGAGTGCGACTACATGTTCGCTGCACACGTTCGCAATTTCATGATTGAGAAGGCTGCTCTTGCAATGCCTACAGAGTTCCTCAAGCGTTGGCTCTACACTATCAACGAGGGTAAGTTCACTTTGGAGGATATCGAGAAGGACTTTGACGGCTTTATCAAGATGTTCACTTGGAACTATATCCAGCGTCAGATTATCACTGCTGAGGGTATCAATGTAACCGAGGAGGAGGCTACAGCTGAGGCTAAGTCTCTGGCTGCTATGCAGTTTGCTCAGTACGGTATGCCAAACGCTCCAGAGGATATGATTGCTAACTTTGCAAAGAACATCCTTGAGAACAAGGATCAGCGTCAGCACATCTACGAGAAGCTCTACGAGCAGAAGGTTGTTGAGGCTATCCGCGCTAAGGTTAAGGTTTCTGAGAAGGCTGTATCTGCTGACGAGTTCTCTGAGATCGCTCGCAGCTTGTAGTAATACAAAATAGTAAGCAAGGCTCTGCGAGGTCAAACAACCCTGCAGAGTCTTTTTTGTCAATATTTATAAAGAATTCTTAACTATGAAAGAATTTGAAAAGTTTGCCGTTAAAGGTTGCGGCATCAGCTCTACAACTCTGCACGACTACCGTGCTTATATCAACCCAACAATCCTTGAGGAGCGTCAGCTCAATGTAACTCAGATGGATGTATTTAGCCGTCTGATGATGGAGCGTATACTCTTCCTCGGCACAGCTATTGATAGCGATATTGCAAATATTATTCAGGCGCAGATTCTCTTCCTTGAGTCTACTGACCCTACAAAAGATATTCAGATATATGTAAACTCACCTGGTGGTGGTGTCTATGCAGGTCTGGGCATCTATGACACTATGCAGCTTGCACAGTGCGATGTATCTACAATCTGTACAGGTATGGCTGCCTCTATGGGTGCAGTACTGCTTGCCGCAGGTGCAGATGGTAAGCGTAGCGCGCTGCCACACGCACGAGTAATGATTCACCAGCCACTCGGTGGCGTTCAGGGTCAGGCTTCAGATATTGAGATTACCGCTCGCGAGATTCTCAAGCTCAAGAAGGAGCTCTATGATATCCTCTGCTACCACACAGGTAAGGACTACCAGACCATTGAGCGCGACGCAGATCGTGACTATTGGCTCACAGCACCAGAGGCAGAGCAGTATGGACTGATTGATAAGGTGGTATCAAAGCGATAACTATGGCAAAATCAAATAGTAAACAGAGTCGCAAAGAGGAGCGTTGCTCATTCTGCGGTCGTAGCAGAAACGAGGTAGAGGTACTCTTTCAGGGCACTGAGGGGGCCACTATCTGCAACGAGTGCATTGAGGTTGGCTACACATCCCTTGCAAACAACAACCTTGTAAGCGCTAAGGGTGGTGCAAAGGGTGCGACAAAAGCCCCATCTGGCTTTACTCCAGACAAACTACTCAAGCCAGCGCAGATTAAGGAGTTTCTGGACACATATATCATCGGACAAGATAGCGCTAAGCGCTCTATTGCCGTTGCGGTATACAACCACTACAAGCGTCTTATTGGCACAAATAATGAGCAGGCAGCCGAGGTTGAGATTGACAAGTCAAACATTATCCTTGTAGGTCCAACAGGCACAGGTAAAACCCTGATTGCCAGAACTATTGCACGACTGCTTGAGGTTCCATTTACAATAGTAGATGCTACTGTTCTCACTCAGGCGGGCTATGTAGGCGAGGATGTAGAGAGCATACTGTCGCGACTCTATCAGGCCTCTGGCTACAACCTTGAGTCTACACAGCGCGGTATTATCTTTATTGACGAGATAGACAAGATTGCCCGCAAGGGTAACAATCCGAGCATTACTCGTGATGTATCGGGCGAGGGTGTTCAGCAGGCACTGCTCAAGATTCTTGAGGGTACTATTGTCAATGTTGCCCCAGAGGGTGGTAGAAAGCACCCCGAGCAGAAGTTTGTTCAGATAGATACTCGCAACATTCTCTTTATCTGCGGAGGAGCCTTTGACGGCATTGAGAGACGAATAGAAAAGCGCCTCAACACTCGCGCAATAGGTTACGGCAGAGTAAATAGCGAGAATATTGACAAGGAGAATCTGCTGCGCTATGTTCAGCCACAGGACATAAAGAGCTACGGACTGATTCCAGAGCTTGTAGGTCGTCTGCCTGTTATCACCCATCTTGAGCCACTGAGCAGACAGGTGCTACGAAATATTCTTACCGAGCCTAAGAATGCCATAATTAGACAGTATCAGCATCTGTTTAAGATGGACGGCATTGAGCTTACATTTGAGAACGAGGCTCTGGAGTATATTGTAGACAAGGCCGTTGAGTTTACACTCGGTGCAAGAGGTTTACGCTCTATATGCGAGGCAGTTATGAAGGATTTGATGTTTGACGCACCATCTTCAGAGCTGAAAACATTTGTCATTACAAAGCAGTATGCCGAGCAGAAATTTCAGGAGTCTGCCTCAATAATAAAAAAGCAGGGTGAGTAATTTTTTTGGCTATAGTGCTAAAAAAGTAAAATATTATTATTATATTTGTGAAATAGAAACTAAAATACCTATTAGATATGGCAAATGACATTCAACTCGCAAAGGCGGCGAATAATATTCGCATCCTTGCAGCCTCAATGGTAGAGAAGGCAAAGTCTGGCCACCCTGGTGGTGCTATGGGCGGTGCTGATTTCGTAAATGTACTCTTTGCAGAGTTCTTGCGCTACGATCCAGACAATATGCTCTACCCTTATCGTGACCGTTTCTTCCTTGACCCTGGTCATATGTCTCCAATGCTCTACTCAGTGCTTGCCCTTGCAGGTCACTACTCTATGGAGGATCTTCAGCAGTTCCGCCAGTGGGGTAGCGTCACTCCAGGTCACCCTGAGGTAGATTTTCTGCGTGGTGTAGAGAACACATCTGGTCCACTTGGTCAGGGCCACGCAATGGGTCTTGGTGCTGCTATTGCAGAGCGATTTATGGTTGCTCGTTTTGGCGAGTGGATGGCTCATAAGACATATATTTATATCTCTGATGGTGCAGTGCAGGAGGAGGTTTCTCAGGGCGTAGGCCGTATTGCGGGTAACCTCGGTCTGTCAAACATCATTATGTACTACGACTCTAACAACATCCAGCTCTCTACAAAGGTAGACGAGGTTGACACTGAGGATGTTGCTATGAAGTATCGTGCTTGGGGTTGGAATGTTATTGAGATTGATGGCACAAGCATCCCTGAGATTCGCGCAGCACTTACAAAGGCAAACGAACCTACAGATAAGCCTACAATCATTATCGGTACTACTGTTATGGGTCGTGGTGCTGTGACCGCTGAGGGCGAGAGCTTTGAGCATAAGGTATCTACACACGGTCAGCCACTCTCGGCTGCTGGTGCAGACTATGCTGCAACTATCGCAAACCTTGGTGGCGACGCTGAGAACCCATTTGCTATCTTTGATGAGAGCAAGGAGGTTTACCAGCAGCGTGCTGAGGCTCTGCGTGCAGAGATGGTTGAGCGCAAGAAGGTGGAGGCAGAGTGGCGTGCAGCAAACCCTGCTCTTGCACACAAGCTTGATATGTTCCTTACAGGCAAGCTCCCACAGATTGACTACCGCTCTATAGAGATGAAGCCAGACCAGGCAACTCGCGCAGCTTCTGCGACTGTTCTTGGTGTATATGGCGAGAAGGTAGAGAATATGATTGTTGCATCTGCCGACCTTTCTAACTCTGACAAGACTGACGGCTTCCTCAAGAAGACTAAGGCCTTTACAAAGGGCGATTTCAGCGGCAAGTTCTTCCAGGCGGGTGTATCTGAGTTTACAATGGCTGGTATTATGAACGGTATGGCTCTGCACGGCGGTGTTATCCCTGCTTGCGGAAC
>JAFOYS010000295.1 GCA_017391435.1 Alistipes sp.
GATACATCGCGGGATGGAGCAGTTGGTAGCTCGTCGGGCTCATAACCCGAAGGTCGTGTGGTTCGAGTCCCACTCCCGCTACCTTAACGGATAACTTCGGTTATCCGTTTTTTTGTTTTTATCTGTTATATACTCGCGACAGAGGCAACTGCGTTGCTTTGGTGTAAGATGTGATGATGTTTGAAAAGAACTTTTCACATCGCACATCTTACAACCACGCCCCTGGCGGCTCTGTCGCTCTTGCTCAAAATCGGCAGTGGCTCTTTGATGGGTGGTTACCTCCCGCGTGTATTTCCGCACCGCGCAAGCGCGACTGCGGCACTTGGTCGGTGATGACGCGCAGTAGAAGTTTATGCGACATTACCTCCCGCGTGTATTTCCGCACCGCATTCTGCGACTGCGGCACTTGGTCGGTGATGACACGCAGCGGCAAAAGCCACTGCGTGACATTCGAGTCCCACTCAGTTACTAAGGAGGGGTTGTTGTTTGGCTATTACTCGCTCACTCTTTTAAAATTCCGCACAAATTGCTATCTTTGTCTAAAACAGAATTTATTATGACAAAGAGAAGAAAAATTACTATTGCAGTTATTACGGTGATTGCGCTGTTAGGTGTTCTAAGATTGATTCCGAATCGGAGTTTTGACATAGACACAAAAGAGCTTTTGGAGTACTGCCGCAGCAAAGGTCTTAGCGACGAGTACTGCATATTAGTAGACTTTTCAAAGCCTCAAGGAGTAGACCGTTTTGCAATATACAGTTTTACGGATAACGCGGTTATAGCCAAGAGTTTATGCGCGCAAGGGCGTGGTCGTGAGAACAATATTTTCTGCCGAAAATTCAGCAACGAAATTGGTAGCAACTACTCAAGTTTGGGGCACTATCAGATAGGGCGACTTAGGCCTATGTCACATCCCATTTTATGGTTTTTCAACGACGGTTACGAAGTTCACGGGTTAGACTCTACAAACTCAAACGCATATGAGCGTGCGATTCTTATCCACAACGGCAACGCCTGCTTTGAGACATACCCTCTGCCCTGCATCCCCGTAAGCCAGGGTTGTTTTGCCGTCTCTACGGCAATGATGCGTAAGATTGCAGAGATTAAAAAATTAACAGACAAACCTCTTCTACTCTATGCATATAGATAGATTAAATTATCAGTATAGCTGTATTACGACAAAATATGGGGGGGGGTAATAATTTATTTGTAAATTCAAATAAATATTTGTATCTTTGCTTAAGTAACTCTTTGAGTTAAAACTAACTAAACCTAATTATAAACTTTAAAACTCATTTCTATAAAAAAACTGCTACATCTATCGGCAAGACTACTGCTTGTAGTGCTTGCTTGCTGTTTCAGTTTGGACGCCCTTGCGCAGAAGGTATCTGTGAAAGGTAGTGTGACAGACGAAAACGGCGATCCTCTATTTGGAGCGTCTGTTGTCGTAATGAGCGGCAAAACAATCCTGGGGGGGGACTACAACCGACCTGTCAGGTAGTTTTACCATTGCAGCAGAGGCTGGACAGTCTCTTGAGATCTCGTTTATCGGCTACAAATCTCAAACAGTCAACATTACAGCTCAAAAGACGGTCTACAACGTAAAGATGGAGGTTGACAGTCGTACTGTTGACGAGGTTGTGGTTATCGGCTACGGTACTGAGAAGAAGGTAAACCTTACAGGTTCTGTATCTTCAGTATCTACAGAGGAGTTTAACTCTCGTCCGATTACTCAGCTTTCAACTGCCCTTCAGGGTATTGCTCCGGGTGTTACAGTAACTACTGCTGGTGGTGCTCCGGGTGCTGATACTGGTAACATTCAGATTCGTGGTATCGGCTCATTTGGTGGATCTGACAGCTCTCCACTCATCCTTATTGACGGTGTTGAGGGCGATATGAACACTGTTGACGCATCTCAGATTGACCAGATCACTGTACTGAAGGATGCTGCATCGGCCTCTATCTACGGTTCTCGTGCAGCTAACGGTGTTATCCTGATTACAACAAAGCGTGCTGGTAAGGATAAGTTCGGTGTTACTTATCGCGGTTATGTTGGTTGGCAGCAGCCTGTAGTCTATCCAGATGTTGTGGGTCCAGAGGACTTTATGACTCTGCAGAGCATTGCCGAGGCTAACGACGGCATTACAAAGCTAACATACTCTCCTGAGTATATAGCTAACTACCGCAAGAACAACTTCCTTGACCCAGACGCATTCCCAATTATCGACTGGCAGAAGCGTCTGCTTACTGGTAACGGCTTTACACACAGCCACATTGTTACTATGAGCGCAGGTACTGAGCGTATTCGTAATATGGCTTCATTCGGTTATCTTGACCAGAATGGTATTATCAAGAATGCATCATTCAACCGCTTCAACCTCCGCAACAACCTCGATGTTAAGCTTCACAAGAAGTTACACCTCAGCCTTGACATTGCAGGTACATATTCAAATCGCGAAATCAACCCATATCAGGGAGGTATCTTCAGCTTTATGAACGCTAAGGACCCTGTTATGCTTGCACAGTGGAGCGACGGTAGCTACGCACCATTTACTGGTGGTACAACAAACCCACTGCCAATGATTGAGCAGAATGTAGGCGGCAATCGTCACTATCAGCGCCTAAACCTCAAGACATCTATCGTTCTGGAGTACAAGCCTCTAAAGTGGCTCACTCTCGAGGCTAAGGTTGCTCCTCAGTTTGCAGCAACAAAGAACCACCTGTTTAAGGATATGGTTGAGTACCACTCTGACCCATACGGTTCTAAGTCTCCTATCTCAAATGTTGAGTTCAACTCACTCGACGAGAGCATCACTACAACATTCAACGGCTACTATCACGGTATGCTTACCGCAGCACACAGCTTTGGCAAGCACCACCTCAAGTTCCTTGCCGGTGTATCTTATGAGAACTACGAGTATGCAAGCCTTAGCGCATATCGTCAGGACTTCTCTTATCCACAGTACGATGTAATTGACGCTGGTGGTAAGAATGAGTTTAAGGACAATGGCGGTAGCCGCAGTCAGGTGACTCTTGCATCATTCTTCGGCCGTCTGAACTACAACTACGACAACCGTTACCTCTTTGAGGCTAATCTCCGCTATGACGGTTCATCTCGCTTTGCAAAGAAGAATCGTTGGGGTATCTTCCCATCATTCTCAGCAGCTTGGCGTCTTAGTGAGGAGGCATTTATGGATAGCACTCGCGAGGTTATTACAGAGGCTAAGATTCGTGCATCTTATGGTACTCTTGGTAACCAGAAGATTGGTAGCGACTACCCTACTGCTCAGATGCTTACAATCTCTTCTATCGCCGCAGCAGGTAAGATCTACCCTATCGTAGCACAGCAGTCTCTTGCAAATAAGGATATCACTTGGGAGACCACTTATATGGCTGATGTAGGTATCGACCTTACATTGTGGGAGAAGTTCACTGTAACTGCGGACTACTACTACAAGAAGACTGATGGCATCCTTATGCAGCTTGACATTCCATCTACAATCGGTCTTAACGCACCTTACCAGAATGCCGGTGTTGTAACAAACAAAGGTTGGGAGGTTGCTTTGGGTTACAACAACCGCTGGGGTGACTGGTCATTTGGAGTACAGGCAAACCTCTCTGATGTTATCAACAACATTGTTGATATGAAGGGTACTTACGGCACAAGTGGTGTGATTCGTAACCAGGAGGGTTCGTCTATCAACTCACTCTACCTACTCAACTGTCTGGGTATTGTACAGACACAGGAGCAGGCTGACTGGGTAAACGCAAACTGCCCTCAGTATGGTCAGATTACACAGCCTGGAGACCTTGTCTATGAGGATGTTAACAAGGATAACAAGATTGACGACACTGATAAGAAGATTGTCGGCTCGCTTATCCCTCGTTACACCTACGGTCTTACACTCAATGTAGGCTGGAAGGGTATCAACCTGAGCGCACAGTTCCAGGGTGTAGGTAAAGCGGACGCATATATCAGCGGTGCATATACACAGCCTTGCGTTAGCGGTGGTACATTCCAGAAGAGCCACCTTGACAACTGGACTCCAGAGAACAGAGACGCTAAGTATCCACGCCTCTCATACCAGTCAGACCTCAACAAGAAGGTATCTACATTCTGGATGGCAAGCGGTGCATACTGCCGTCTTAAGAACCTTCAGCTCAGCTACACCTTCCCTAAGAAGGTCATCAAGGCTATGAAGATTAAGGGTCTTATGGTTTATGCAAATGCTACAAACCTCTTTACAATAAGCAACTACTACGACGGCTACGATCCTGAGACTGCTTACCAGAGTGGTTCACAGGGTGCAACAACTGGTAGCATCGGTAACAACTATCCACTTTGCAGCACATATACATTCGGTGCAGAGATTAAATTCTAAAAGATATTGCGATTATGAAAAAGTATATATTATCAATACTGTCGGTGGTTTTGTTGGGCAGCAGCTGCTCACTTGACCGTGAGCCACTTACAGGTCCTTCTACAGGCACCTTCCCTGCAAGTGCCCAGGAGGCAGAGGCGGGTCTACTTGCTGCATACAAGAGTCTTGCAAACGATGTTCACCAGTACTGTCCTGCAGACCGCTGGTTTGACGCTTTGACAGATATCTCAGCAATGCGTACAACACTCTCTAAGTGGCCAGATTTCAGACTCTCTATCATCACATCTAACCTCTCTCATATTGAGGATACTTATGCTCGTATCTACAAGGGTTTGGGTCGTATCCACCTTGTGCTGGACAACCTTGACAACCTTCGTGGTGTTGTAACTGACGAGCAGTACTATCAGTTTAAGGCTGAGCTTATGTGTCTTCGTGCATATCAGTACGACAAGGCTTGTAAGTTCTTTGGTGATGTGCCTTGGGTTGACCACTGTCTGACTCTTGACGACTACGCTTATGCGCGTACTCCAAAGGCTGAGGTTATTGACAACATCCTCAACGATATGGACGATGAGTTACTGAACCACCTTCCAATTGCTTGGGATAAGGCTACTTGGGGCACTTGCCGTATTGGTCGTGTAGCGGCTTATGCTCTTAAGGCTCGTATCTGCCTTGAGTGGGGCTTCTATGCTGAGGCTGCAAAGTACTCAAAGATTGCTCTTGACCTTGCTGCTGGTGTTTATGACCTTACTCCACTGGACTGCACCTACTACGCTACACACGCAGATGGTGAGCCAGATCCAACACCTCTCTTCGGTTTTGATGCAGAGCGTAACTCTACAGAGTGGATTTGGGCTATTCAGTTTGACCGTCTGGCTGCAAGCAATGTACACCACGGTGTATATACAATGGCTTCACGCGTACACAACGGTGCTGCTGGTGCTGGTCCTTCACTCGCTATGATGGATACTTTCCAGTGTACTGACGGACTCTCTATCGCAGAGTCTAAGCTCTACGACTGGAAGAACCCTTGGAAGAATCGTGACCCACGCCTTGACCTCTACTGTCTGCGTTCTGGAGCACGCTCATTAGGTGTACAGTTCTCTATCGACCCAGCTGACAAGACTGTCTTTGATTATAATATAGGTAAGGCAGTGCCTAACGGCGATGTAACAGGTAACAAGAGTGAGTATGGTCCGAACGGAACAAAGGGTCCTGGTGGTTACTTGTGGCGTAAGTTCCTCGATCCTGTATACTATGCAAGTATCCCTGGTAAGGATTATGAGGATGAGCTTGATGTACCTATTATGCGTCTTGCAGAGCTTCTGCTCATTGATGCTGAGGCAAATATCGAGATGGAGGGTGGTGACCTTGCTCGTGCAAAGGCAAACATCGACCGTATCCGTGCTCGCGTAAATATGCCAGCTCTTACAGTTAGCGACCGTAGCGGTCTTCGCACTGCTCTTCGCTACGAGCGTAAGGTTGAGCTCTGCTCTGAGGGCTTCCGTTGGTTTGACCTTCGTCGTTGGACAGGTGCTGACGGTAAGATTTTGGCTCTAAAGGCACTCAATGGCGACCAGTATGCTCCAGGCTTCGGTCTTGTATATAGCAACGCAAAGCCTGTTATCGATGAGGACTGGATTGTCTCTTACGACCCAAACATTACCTTTGACGGAGCAAAGTGTAACGCTCGCGTACACACAACATTTAAGTTTGTTGAGGGTAAGGATGAGTTGTGGCCATTCCCATACAGCGAGATGATTACCAATCCTCTTATTGGAGAGGGCAACAACAACCCTGGTTACTAAACCTCTAAAATACAGAAAGATATGAAAAAGATATTTAAATATTTGTGCTACTGTCTGCCCGTTGTGGCTCTGGCAGTGGGCTGTACCAAGGCGGATGGAGTGTCAGAGTTCCAGCCCGATACAAACAAGAGTGGCAATGTGACCATCCTTGCCTCTATAGAGAATGCCGATAGCCGTGCTTCACTCGTGGCTACAGGCGAGACTCGTTGGCAGCCAAATGATGCTATTAAGGTCGTTTGTGACGATGGCTCTACAGAAGTTTTCACTATTGACGGCACTGGCGAGACTCGTCGTGCACTCTTTACAGGCACTTTGGAGGGTAAGTCTGTTGGTCAGTATGCTATCTATCCAACAAACGCAGAGCTCTCTGGCGACAATCTATCAGTAGTGTTGCCTTCACAGATTGCTCCATCTCCTACAGGCTCTTGCGCCTTTATGGCAGGTGTTATTGATGAGAAGAATGAGGTTACCTTCAAGCAGCTTACTGCTTATGTAACTGTACAGATCAACAAGCTCGCTCCAGAGACTGCAAAAATTGTCTTTACATCTGACAAGAATCTCTCTGGTCTGCACTCTGTAACCCTTCCAGATGGTATGGAGAGCGGTGCAATGGCTTCAGATGGCGACAATGATGTAACTCTACTCTTCAGTGAGGCTGCTCCAACAATGATTAACGCATTCTTTGCGCTTCCTATAGGCAACTACGCACACATTACTGCTACTGCTTACAACGCTGCTGGCAAGAAGCTCAACGAGGTAGTTCTCGGTACTCTTATCTCAGCATCTCGCGGTCTGCTTCTTGACTATCAGATTGAGTTGGCACCATTTGTTGCTGAGAAACCTGCCGAGATTGCTGGTACTGTAAATGTTGCTGGCATCTACTGGGCAGTGGGTAACCTTGAGTATGACAAGGATTGTGTAGCATCTACAGGCTTCAACGCTGGTTGGAGAATCGCTCCAAATCAGGCACACTTTATCCGTTGCGAGGAGAAGGCTGATGGTGATATTACAGGTCTTACAAACTTCGACCGCTACGACCACTTCAACTTTGGTGGTATTGCTGCGCCATTCAGCGCACTTGCAACTGATGCGGTAGATAATGTTGCCCCTGGTTTTAACTTCGGTGGTAAGATGTATACAGATCAGTCTTGTAAGGTTGAGACAACTGACTTTGCGGCTGCTAAGTTTGGTGATATCGCTTATTGGGCTTCAAATGGTCAGTATCGCACTCCAAGCGATGAGGACTTCAAGGTTCTCTACGAGAAGGCTACAGTTCAGGCTGCATCTTATACTCTTGGTTCAGCAGTAATCAAGGGTGTATACTTCACAGACCCTGCTTACGGTGAGGAGCCTACAATTATTCTTGAGGAGAAAGTTCTTACTGACGATGACCTTAAGGTAGGTCTGTTCCTGCCAAACGCTGGTCGTGGTTATAACAAGGAGTCTACCCAGTTTAGCATCTATAAGCTCGGCGCACAGTGCTGGCACCGTACAACTGTTGTAGATGCAAACTCTGCTGCTGGTGCTTGTGTAGGTGTTCTGTTTGCACCACACTATCTGCTCTCAGATGTCACTAAGGCAAGCTACTACTACAACGCTGCTTATGGCTCTACAGGTCGTTACTCTATCCGTCCAATCTATGTTGGTTCAGGTTCGGGTACTGTAACTCCTCCAACTCCTACACCAGATCCTACACCAGAGCCAGACCCAACTCCTGGTCCTGATACTGACCCAGTTCCAACTACCGGCACTGTTACTGTTGCAGGCGTTGAGTGGGCTATTGGTAACCTACAGTTTGTTGCTGGTGGCACTACTGGTGAGGGCTTTGCTGCAGGTTGGAGCATTGGTGCTGGTCAGCACTACCACCTCTACCTCGGCACTACAGGTGAATTGGACTATATTGAGGATCAGTCAAAGATGGCTCACTTCAACTTCGGAGGTATTGAGAATCCTTTCATAAATGATCCTTACAAGTGCGCCTCTATCGCTGGCTCAAAGGATATCAGCGGTAAGATGTACACAGACCAGACCTGCGTAAACGAGACTACAGACTACTCTGCTGCACTCTATGGCGATATCGCCTTCTGGGCATCAAAGGGTCAGTATCGTATGCCAACTGCAGAGGAGATGCAGAAGCTCTATACAGACGCTTGTCGCGTCAAGGCTACATATACAACAGCAGAGGGTGTTGAGGTTGCTGGTACATACTTCTACGAGCCAACTGCGGGTGAGACTCCAGGTGCTATTGAGGCAGACACTCCACGAGTACTTAGAAACGCAGATATGAGCAAGGGTCTGTTCCTTCCTTATACAGGTCGCTACTATAGCGTGAATATCAACAAGCTCTATGGTATTAA
>JAFOYS010000032.1 GCA_017391435.1 Alistipes sp.
ATCATTGACAGCCGATTTACAAAGGTCACAATGCCATTAGGCCCAATTCCGCGCTGTACGCTTGAGATTATGGCGGGAGAGAGGTTTGATGTTGTAGATAGTGACTGGGCGCTCTATCCGGGATATGTTGCAGAGTGCGGAAAGACGGAGGTGTCAATAGATGTTCGCATACCGCCACAGGAGTTTGCTCCTGAGCAGAAGATGCAGTTTAACCGTATAAAGTTTGCCGGAGCGGAGCCAGGTATGGAGATTGAGCTCAGTCGCGCCTGCTCCTTACGCCCCTACTTCTCCTCTGTGCCGGGGTATGGCTCTTATGTGACTCTTGAGGATATCTCGCATCAGGATATGTGGCTGATAGATATTGTGGCGACAGTCTGTAAGATGTTTAACCTTGTAATATTTACCGATGAGCAGGCAAAAAGGGTCTATATTGAGACTATGGAGCAGTTCTACACCGATAAGGTGTGGGAGTGGAGCGATAGGGTAGACTACCTCTCGCCGATAGAGATATCTGACATAGGTGTAGATGTGGCGCAGCGGCTTGAGTGGGGATATCGTCAGGGAGACTTTGCATCAAAGCAGTTTAATGAGCAGAGGGGTGCGAATATCGGAGAGTGGAGCTTCGAAAATCCAACATATGGCGCTAAACTGAGTACAGCTCGCACCCAGATAGAGCTTTTTACTACGGGGGTAAATAGAGTGGGGCAGTATGCTCTTGCGCCATCTGCGTCAATACTGCAGGTTGGAGATAGCTCGGCCGAGGGTGCTATGGATGCTCCATTTACGCCACACATTGTCCGATATGTAGGGCTGAGGCCATTGCCAAAGAGTGAGTGCTGGGGCTATCCTATCAACGATAACCGCTATCCGCTGTCAGCATTCTTCTTTGCCGGTGATGAGTATACAGAGGGCTTTTCGCTCTGCTTTGAGGATCGTGAGGGTGTTCGTGGACTGAATAGATTCTACGAGGAGTCGTTAGCAAGGCTTGCCACTCGTCAGCGACTTGAGCTTACGCTTAGCATCAATCCACTTGAACTTGAGCGCCTGCTCTCTTGTCAGGATCTCTATCCTTCTCTGCGCGACACATTTAGGTTTAAAATCCTCGGCGAAAGCTCGCTCTACCGCCTTGAGTCAGTGCAAGCATATGACCCTGAGAGCTGTAGTGCAAAATGTACATTTATCAGACTAACAAAAGATTAAACGCTATGAATCAGACTATTAACATTTCGGCCACGGCAACTGTCGCGACAATAGATATTGAGGGAACTATTGGTCAGCCGAGCGACAATGGTGCGGTGACCACCTATGAGGGCTTGCGTGAGAAGATTGCCCAGATTGAGAGCCTACAGACACCAATGGTTGTTGTCAATATCCGCTCTGTGGGCGGAGATGTAGCCGATGCGCTGCTTATCTATGAGGCACTGCTATCATTAGATGCCCATATAACAACGCGCTGCTATGGATACACCGCCTCGGCAGCGACAATTATTGCCCAAGCGGCAAATGAGGGGTGTCGCCAGATTGCACAGTCGGCGCTCTACCTTATCCACAACTCCTCTTGTGCTACCGAGGGCAATGCCGCCGATTTGACCCAGCAGGCTGTGCTGTTACAGAAGACCGACGAGCGTATAGCCGCCATATACGCCTCAAGGTCTAATAGAACAGCAGACCACTTTGCCGCACTGATGGCAAAAAATGGTGGCGATGGAGAGTGGCTCTCGCCTGAGCAGGCACTTGAGGCGGGGCTTGTAGATGAGATTATCCCCGTGACAGCTACAGCCTCAGCAACGCTTATTAATCGCATTCGCTCTTGGCTCGGCATTAAGGAGAAGGAGTGTGCGATAGTAGACACGGCTATTGACAGAGTCAATGCGAGCAATATCAGGCTAAGGTGTACCCCAATAACACTATTAGAGGGTCAGCAGAGAGTTGTAAAGAGCGCGACAATAGAGGTTGACGATCCCGATTTTGAGGGCGATACGCTCTCTGCAAATGCAGCGGCTTATAATAGAGATGCAGCTGCAATGAGAAATTATTAACCAATTAAAAAACAGAGAATTATGCTTATTGAAAATCCAAAAACCTACAAAGGTACCGAGGTAGAACAGATCTTTTTCCGTCCATCATTCTGTGGTCAGAATGCAGAGCAGTTGGGCATTCGTGTAATCTACAATATGCCTATGCCTACGACAGTTCACGTCTGGGGCAGTGCTGATAATGTGTTGCAGAGTTTTGAGAGCGGCTGGAGCGGCGGCGCAAGCTCGCACAAGCTTCAGAAGACTATCCAGATGCACAAAGTGAAGGCTGAGAGTAGCTTCTCGGCGGAGGAGTACTTCTCTATGATCTTTGAGAAGATGGTAGGTGCAAATGGTGTCGGCTATCAGGATCTAACGGGCACAGAGCTTGAGAAGGCCGAGACAGAGCTCTTCCGCCAGGCTATTGCCGAGGGTGTGCGAAGCACAATGTGGATTGGTGACACATCGGGCGAGATCTCGAGTCTCAAGACCTTTGACGGCTTCTTCCGCCATATCCTTGATGCTGGAGCAAACATCTCACGCTTTGAGATTAGCTCCGAGGATGAGATGATGGGTGCTATTGAGACGCTCAAGCGATGCTGGTATCAGGCGTCAGACGAGCTTAAGGCTCTGCGCTCAGAGGGTCAGCTGGTATATTTTGTCAGCTCGAGCATCTACAATCAGTATATTGAGGAGTTGGATCAGATGGGCGTTGAGGGTGCGTACAACGACATTATCAATGGCCACGCAACGCTCCACTACCACGGCATTCCGGTTGTTGAGGTGCCACTGACAAACTACGATGTAGAGAAGTTCTCGCACTTCTGTCTGCTTGTAGACCGTCGTAATATGGTTCTGGCACTTAATACGGCAGATATGCCAGAGAATGAGGTTCGTATGTGGTACAATCCTGATATGATGGAGAATCGTCAGCGTGCCGTATTCCTTGCTGGCGCAGATATTATTGATCAGCGACTGATATCGGCTGTCTACAGCTCATTCTAATCTCAACTGCGGGGGTGGCCCTCGGGCTGCCCCTTTTCTAATATAATAATATTGTGTATGAACTATAAACCTATAGGTGGGGTGAAGAGTACTACACTGCGCTTTGCTTCGCAGAGCGGTGAGGCGGTAGTAGTGCCGATTGTAGACGACAGCTCGTGCTACAGTCAGAGCGTCAGCGCACTTGACGCGCCGATAGTGGTTAGACATCTGTTACAAATTTCGGCGCGTAGGGCGGACTCTGGTGCTTGGCTGAGCCGCCGCTTTGTAGAGCGAGGTGTGATAGAGGGTTTTGTGGCCTCTGTAGTACTTAACGATGGCAGGAGCTTTGATTTGGGTACTCTGCAACAGCCGCTACGCCTTGTTGAGCTAAAAGATAGCAGTGGTAGCGCACTCTCTGACACTCCTGTTGTGACCCTTACCCTTCAATGTGAAAACTCAACACTTACAGATTAGCAATGAATAAAATATCTAAAATTTGCGGACAGACCACAGCGCCTATTGACCCATATAGCCATCGTGCAAGCAGGGTTGAGAGTCGTCAGTTCTGGCGTTGGGGTGGAGATAATAGATTGCCACAACTGCTCTCGGCGGTATCTCGCTGCTCTACGACACATCGCCGAATAATCAACGATAAGGCAGACTATATATCGGGCAAGGGCTTTGTCTATGATACGGCAGAGCCGCTGCTCGGTCAACTTGTGGAGCGAATAAACGGTAGCGGCGAGTCGTTGCGACAACTTATAAATAAGGTGTCGTTTGATAAGTCGCTCTTTGGAAACGCCTTTGTTGAGGTTGTTACTGATAGCGAGCATACATTCCTCTCACTCTACCATCAGGATGCGGTGCGCTGTCGTGTGGCAAAAGACTCGGCGCACATTATTCTGCACCACAATTGGGATAACTTTAACGAGAATCAGGCTCTCTATCTGCCACTCTATCCCAACTTTGAGCAGCAGGCTGATGGTACGCTGAGGGCAATAATCCACTATAAGGATTATGAGCCTGGCTTTGAACACTATGGCGTACCACCATATATTGCGGGTTTGGGAGTAAGCGCAATTGCCTACAAGACAGATCGTTGGAATATCTCGCGCCTTGACAACTCTTTTCAGCCGTCGGGTATTATGATTCTTGACGATGCTGTAGATAATGAGGCCGATGCTGAGCGTATTATGCGTAACGCTGAGGCACAGTTTGCGGGTAAGCCTGGCCAGGTGATGTTTGTGGTCAAGGATGGATCGGAGACAGACAAGTCGCGATTTGTGCCGATATCTTCAGATAGTGATGGCGACTGGGCGGAGCTACATACACAGGCAACAAACGATATTGTTGTGGCGCACTCGTGGTTTCGCTCATTGAGTGGTTTGGACTACTCTACGGGCTTCAACTCCGAACGAATATTGCACGAGTATGAGATAGCTCTAAATACAGTTATCCTTGCAGAGCAGGCGGAGATTCTTGAGCCTATGCGAGAGCTATTTGAGACAGTTCTTGGTATTGACGCCTCGTCGCTTGAGTTTGTAAATCGCCCGCCAACACGCTCAAAACCTATCTATATGAGGGTCTGGGAGGCTCGCAAGGCCGATGGTTTAGACTACGATCCTCAGGATGAGAGCCAGCAGTGCTTCCTCTCAGAAATATCAAAGTATAATGTAACAAAAATTGGATAATGAAACCATTAATAACGCCAGAACAGGTCATATCTATAGCCTTTTGCGAGGCTGGATATCTTGACCCAACGACAATCTCCGAGGTGGATATTCTGGCCGCTACAAATCGCTACCTGCTGCCTATTGTGGGGCAGCAGCTGTTAGATGCACTGCTTGAGCAGAGGTATGTAGATCTACTTGACAAGTATGTCGCCCCAGCCCTTGCCTTTGCCGTAAGGCATACGGTGCAACCGACGCTCAATCTGCGTACGGCAGAGGGTGGGCTTACAGCGGCTCGAACTGAGAGTAGCACTACGCCGGCAGAGAGTGCCGTAGATTCATATAGCGGCTCTATCAAGAGTCGTATGCGAGAGCTGCTTGTGCGCCTATCTGACCACCTTAATAGCGGCTGCTACACAGAGTATAACCCGAAGTATAACATTCTTAACCGTTGTTCAATAGATGGAGGCCTTGTACAGATTTTTTAGCTCTATTGTGGTGAGTATTTTCTCGCTCTTTGCTCCGATACATAGCGTAATATTCTGCGCCCTTGGTTTTGTTGTAGTTGACTTTGTTACCGGTGTTGCCGCCTCGCGTGCGGTAGCCCTTCGTGAAGGGCGTCGCTGGTACTTTGAGAGTCACGAGGCTTGGCGTACACTCTACAAGACGGGATTTATTGTATTGGCAATATCGTTGATGTGGGCTCTTGAGAGTTGTGTGCTTGACTTTGTGAGTCTCAATATGACCAAAGTCTTTACAGGCTTTATCTGCTCGGTAGAGATGTGGTCGTTCCTTGAGAATGCCGCACAGCTATCAGATGCGCCACTATTTGAGTGGATGAAGAGATTTTTACACCGTAGAATAACAAAGCAGATAGATGAAATCAAATAGAGTAAGTCGCGGACTTAGAAACTGCAATCCCGGAAATATTCGCCAATCAAAAACACGCTATAAGGGCGAGAAACCGCACTCTACAGACTCCGCCTTTAAGCAGTTTGAGACTCTTGAGTGGGGATATCGTGCTATCTTTATGCTGCTGCACACATACAGGGTTAGGGGCTATGGAGATACTATTGCCAAGATGATCTCTCGCTATGCTCCACCATTTGAGAACAATACAGAGGCCTATATCTCGCGCGTTTGTCAGCAGACGGGTATTGATAGAGACCAGAGGCTAAATACACTTAACTCCGTGCAGATGATTCCTATTGTTAGCGCAATATCGGCCGTAGAGAATGGTGTGAAGGCAGAAGAAGAGGTTGTTGCTCGGGGCTGGGAACTCTTTATAACATCTTTATAGCTATCAATTTGCCACCTATACGAGTAAAGCACCAGCGGGCATCGGCTCCCTCCTTGATAGAAAACTTGCGACATATCTCGCTATTTGATAGTGGAAAGTCACGGCGGAAAATCTCTATTCGTTGACCCTTGAGCGCCCTTTTGAGCTCCTTGCTACCAAACTCATATAGGGCCTCGATAGTAAATGTTCTGCCAACAACACCCTCAGCCCTCTCTGCGCTCAGCGCAACTCCGCTATTGCTCCATACATCGGCCTTGCCGGCAAGGGCTGCTGCCGTTAGGCGTGAGTGGACAAGCGATACATCGGGTAGGATTATATATCGGTAGGCGTCAAACGATGTTGGTGCTGGGGCAAATTTGTAGCTATCAACACTCTCTTGCTCAACACTAAAACAGCCTATGCCAATAGCCGTTGCAGTAATTGTAGGAGCGGTGCCGTTGATATATATGTTTACCTCCTTGCACTCACCACCAAGAGATACGGTCTCTACAGAGCAGCGGTCAAACTTGCGAAATGCCTCGGCGGTGTCAAAAAGTGGAGAGCATTTTATGCAGATGTTATCGGCAACCTCTCGCAGTCGCGGATATAGAGCAACCATATTAGGCGAGCAATCCTCAAGCAGAACCACCCTCTCGCCCTTTTCTGAACGGCGGTCAGGGTCGGCAAATATCCAGTCAAAGTGCTCTGTAGTTGTTGATAGATACTCCTCGGCAGATGAGCAGATTACCTCCACATTGTTTGCCCCTAATAGAGCAAGGTTATGCCGTGTCACCTCTGCAAGAACGCTGTCTCTCTCAAGCGAGACGACCCTTGAAAACTTGCGCGACAGAGCAAGCGTATCAACACCAAGGCCGCAGGTTAAATCAAGTACACTCGTTCCTGTAAGTTGCTTGTTTACAGCGCATTGCTCACTTGATGACTGCTCGTATGCTCGTGGCGGAAGCGTCGCCCTTACTGCGTAGTATGATGGTAGTTTTGCCTTTGCGCGTTGCAACCTTTTGACCTGTGTGGCTATAACCGAAGCGTTGTCAAGTCGCTTATCAAGGGCAATGTCAATCGGATTGCACTCTATGCGCAGTTCAATAGCCTCTCGTACCTCTGGGCTTGTTGCTATCTTAAACTCCTCTAATGTCATACGCTAACCCTCTGTAGTACTTAACAGACCGCAAGCCGCCTTGATATCCTCGCCGCGAGATGCGCGAATAGTGGTCATAATGCCGCGAGAGGTGAGTGCATCACGGAAGGCAATCATCTTCTCGTTACTTGGAGAGAAGTATGGCGAGTCTGGAATCTTATGGAAACGGATAAGGTTTATACGGCACTTAATGCCATTGAGCAATCGGCATAACTCCTTGATATGCTGTGGACTATCATTGAGTCCACTCATAACAATGTACTCAAACGATACCCTGCGCTGGTGTGTAAAATCATATCGGCGTAGGGTATCTGCTATATCTGCAATAGGGTAGGCCTTCTCTATAGGCATAATCTCCGCTCTCTGATCGTGGAAAGGGTTGTGCAGCGAGATGGCAAGGTGTACAGAGGTGCTCTCAAGGAAGCGTACAAGCTCCTTGCCCACACCAGATGTAGAGACCGTAATTCGCGTAGGCGACCAGCCGTATCCCCACTCGGCGGTCATAATCTCAAGAGCCTTGAGAAGATTCTCCATATTGTCAAACGGCTCTCCCATACCCATATAGACCACATTTGTAAGTCTCTCACGCTCAGGTAGTGAGGCTATCTGGTTCAGAATGTCACAGACAGATAGCGAGTGTAGCAGGCCCATACGGGCAGTAGCGCAAAAACGGCAACCCATCCTACAGCCAGCCTGTGAAGAGACGCACAGCGTAGCGCGCTCGCCGTCAGGAATATATGCCGACTCGATTGCCGCACCCTCCGTAGTGCGATAGAGATACTTCTTTGTGCCATCCTCAGAGCAGCTAACCTTTACTGGCGCGCTTAGACCTACGCAGTAGCTCTGCGAGAGCTTTGCACGATTGGCCTTAGATAGGTCGCTCATCTGCTCAATCTCAGTTGCTCCACGACGGTATAACCAGCCGGCAATCTGCTTTGCAGCAAAGCGTGGCATATCCAGTAGAGTGCATAACTCTTGTAGCTCTTTGAGCGTCTTTCCGTATAGAGGTTGTAAGGTTTTGTTGCTCATTGCGGGGTAAATTTTCTGCAAATGTAGAGAAAATTCGCGATTTTTTTGTTCGGATGTGCTTTTTTTGAAAAATAATCCTTATATTTGTGCCAAAGTATGCCCGCAATGTGTGTTTGCGGGTGTAGTCGTGTGGTGACAAATAATTAAAAACTACTTATAATGGAAATTAAGAAAAACCCTAAAGTTGATGTCAACAACAAGCGCACAGTGCTGCTTGAGATTGGCTTGATTCTTGCGTTGCTGATTGTTATCGCAGCGTTCCTCTACACTCCAAGCGAGGTAACTGTAGAGAAGATTGATATGAATTACGGCCCTGTTGAGGAGCAGATTACTGAGATTACTCGTCAGGAGGAGCAGAAGCCAGAGCCTCCAAAGAAGACAGAGATCACCGTTATTACCGATGTGCTTAACATCGTAACTAACGACGAGAAGATTGAGACTGGTTTTGACTTTGCTGAGTTTGACGAGGATGTTGAGATTATCCAGCAGGTAGCAGTAGAGGAGGAGGTTATCGAGGATGACCAGCCATTCGTAAAGGTAGAGGAGATGCCTTCATTCCAGGGTGGTGACCTTCAGACTTTCCGTAACTGGGTACAGGGTAAGGTTCGTTATCCACAGATTGCACAGGAGAACAACATCTCTGGTCGTGTATTCCTTATGTTCGTCGTTGAGCGTGATGGTACTCTGACAAACATTCAGGTGCTTCAGTCTCCAGACTCTTCACTCTCTGACGAGGCAGTGCGCGTGCTTAAGACCTCTCCAAAGTGGAAGCCTGGTAAGCAGCGTAACCAGACCGTGCGTGTGAAGTATACATTGCCAATCGACTTCCGTATTCAGAACTAATATGTTCTAAGCCGTTTTACTGCGTTACTCTTGATTTCAAAATCCTTACTACGCTTAGTATGCTCCGGTTTTGATATCTGCGAAAGCCTTGTAAAACAACTTATAACACATTAATCTACAAACGAAAAATAGAGGGGTTACCAGATTATTCAAGGTAACTCCTTTTTTAAGATATATGGAGACAAAGAAAAATACAAAATCTACAGAGGTGGAGGTTGAGACTCAAGAGCGCGCCGTGCTTGTGGCTGTCATCCGCGATAGCCAAGACCCGCGCCAAGCAACCGAGTATCTTGACGAGCTTGAGTTCCTCGCCCATACAGCCTCAATTACTACCGTAAAGCGATTTACTCAGCGCCTGCCGCAGCCATCGTC
>JAFOYS010000296.1 GCA_017391435.1 Alistipes sp.
ACTATGCGCGACCTTCGTGGCGCAGGCGTAAGAATCCTCACCATAGGTCAGTATCTTCAGCCTACTGCGGAGCACTATCCAGTTGCAGAGTACATCACCCCGCAGCAGTTTGAGGCATACAAGTCTATGGCACTTCAGCTGGGATTCGATTTTTGCGCCTCCGCGCCGCTTGTTCGCTCGTCATACTTGGCAGATCAGGCAGCACAAGCGACTATCAACCGCTAACATCCTTGTCCACTACTCTCAATGTTGTACACACTCCAAAGGGTGTGTTAACTAACTATTTTGTATTGGCGAAGGCCTTTAGAGTATATGAAAGTCGGGTACAAGGATCTGGGCACAATGCCCTACAATGAGTGCTGGGAGTTGCAGCAATCTCTCTTCAACAGCCGCCTTGAGAGAAGAAGGAGTGGCAGTGAGGCGGAGGATTGTGGCACCATCCTTACTGTTGAACACACCCCCGTATATACACTTGGCAAGAGCGGCAAGCAGAGCAATATGCTCATCTCTGAGAGCTATCTCAAGAGCTTGGGTGCAGAGTTTTTCCACATTGACCGTGGTGGAGACATTACCTTCCACGGCCCAGGACAGATTGTCTGCTACCCTATTCTTGACATCGGTCTACTTGGCATTGGTCTTCGCAGATATATTGAGATTCTTGAGCAATCTGTAATAGATACTATTGCTCACTACGGCATTTTGGGCGAGCGTCTTGCTGGTGCTACGGGCGTATGGATTTGCGACCGCGCTGCAGATGGCACAAAAACCAATTGGCGAAAGATTTGCGCCATTGGCGTTCGCGCCTCACACTTTATAACTATGCACGGTCTGGCGCTTAATGTTGCTACAGATCTTAAGTGGTTTACTATGATAAATCCTTGCGGTTTTACCGACAAGGGCGTCACATCAATCAGCAAAGAGGTTGGTGCGAGTGTTAGTATTGATGAGGTCAAGGCGCTACTTGTGACCAACCTCACAAAAGCTTTGTTAGATGAAAAATAATACAAAAAAATATATAAAACAGTACAATTATGCCTATAGACAAAAGATGGGAGGTCAAGGCACAGGGTGAACCAACTGCGGTTGCAACAATTGCATCGCATATTGGTATTTCGCCAGTCCTTGCCAACCTTTTAGTACAACGAGGCATAGACACAGTAGAGAAGGCAGAGAAATTTTTTGACCCGCAGCTACACGATCTTCACGACCCATTCCTTATGAAGGATATGGATAGAGCAGTAGCTCGTGTAGAGCAGGCCCTTGAGCGCGGAGAGCGCATTATGGTCTACGGAGACTATGATGTTGACGGCACGACGGCTGTAGCTTTGGTCTATAAGTTCCTGCGACAAATCGGGCATACAAACCTGATGTTCTACATCCCAGACCGCTATACCGAAGGATACGGTATTTCGCGCAAGGGTATCGACATTGCCGCAAAGAAGGGCGTTAAGCTTATTATTGCCCTTGACTGCGGAATTAAGGCTGTCGAGAAAGTGGACTATGCAAAGCAGAAGGGGGTAGATTTTATAATCTGCGACCATCACCTTCCGGCAGAACAGATTCCTGCTGCCGTAGCAGTTCTTGACCCTAAACGAACAGACTGCACCTACCCGTTTGATGAGCTCTCGGGTTGCGGTGTGGGCTTTAAGCTCGTTCAGGCCTACGCACAGACACACAACATTGCCTTTGAGAGCATTGAGTGGCTGTTAGATCTTCTTGTAGTAAGTATCGCCTCGGATATTGTTCCGCTGGTAGATGAGAATCGTATTCTTGCCTACTACGGTCTACGCCGTCTGAACACCTCTCCGAGCGAGGGACTACTCTCTATTATCAACATCTGCAAGCTTGACCGCTCGAATATCACTATTGACGACATTGTCTTCAAGATTGGTCCGAGAATCAACGCTGCAGGTCGTATGCGTATGGATGAGTACGATGAGAATGACACCCCTTCGGGTGGTTACGCAGCCGTTAAACTCCTTGTAGAGGGTGACGAGGCTGCCGCAACTCGCTTTGGTGGCGTTATTGACGGATTTAATCAGGACCGTAAGAGCATTGACCGCTCTGTAACTCAGGAGGCTCACGACTATATTGAGTCGCACCCAGAGCTCAAGAGCCGCAAGAGCACAGTAATCTACAACCCTAAGTGGATGAAGGGTATTGTAGGTATTGTGGCATCACGCCTTATTGAGACCTACTACCGCCCTACTGTTGTGCTTACACAGAGTAACGGCTTTGTAACAGGTTCTGCCCGCTCTATTCCGGGCTTTGACCTCTATCAGGCTGTAGAGTCTTGTTCAGATTTGTTAGAGAACTTCGGTGGACATATGTACGCCGCAGGTCTTACTATGCGCCCAGAGAATGTTGAGCAGTTTGCTCGCCGTTTTAACGACTATGTTGAGGCAAATATAGACCCAAAGATTCTTGTGCCGCAGGTAGAGATTGACTCTATGCTCCTCTTCTCAGACATCACCCCATCGTTCCACCGCGAGCTGAACCGCTTCCAGCCATTTGGTCCGGGTAACAATGCGCCAGTCTTTGCTACACT
>JAFOYS010000297.1 GCA_017391435.1 Alistipes sp.
ATTGTCGGCACAGATGGTACACGGGCCTCAAAATAACTCTTATTCCACATTCCTCTACGGCGCCACTCTGGCTCAAATGTACGGCGGATATCGTCTGATATCTGCGTCATAATAAGATCTGTAAGGTCGCGCGAGAGGAATCTCTTTGCTCCGCCCTCAAACTTTCCTTTATTAAACTTTGTATAGTATATACCCAGCGTACCGATAGTCGAGCTATTGTCTGTAATACCAGCATCGGTATGAAAAGCAAGCGACAAATCTACCGGAATACCAAGACCCTCCTGCTTTGGCAGACGAGCCGAGCCTCCCATAAGCGCATTTACCCACTCACCACGACACTTATAATCATCGTTGTAGTCGTTGCAACCATTATGCTTGCTATAGACCACACTATCAAATCCAGCCCACTGCAACCAATACCTTGCGGCTTCACAATAGCGAGGCATTCCACTTGTTATCGGAGTATAGTCACAGCCATCTACACGAAGCGAATCGCAGACCGTACGAGCGACATTACCATAACCTCCGCCGATTTTTACGGCATCAGCGGTAACAACATAATCAGCTGATGAACAAAGATTTGAAAGAGTTACTACAACCTTTTCTTCAGTTGAAGTAAAATGATAGGTACCAAGGTAGATCCAAGTGCCACCACCTATACGCTGATTGACCCTAACACGGCTCACACCGCCTGCGTGATAGATAGTATACAACGCGCCATCAAGGCTATTTGGCAGCGACTTATAACTCACATAGACGGCATAATCTCCAGCCTTTTCAAAATTTGCACTCCACCTTGCCACGCTCTGCTTTGCAGAGTCAGAGGTCGTCTGCACTACTCGACAAGAGCCATCCTTAAAGGGATTTTCACCCGACAGGTAGTTTACCTTTTTATGTGCAAAACCCTCACCCGCAGAGGCCCAAGAGTAGAGCCCGTTAGTCTCACTATAACCACCGCCATCGTTATCCACAACAATCTCAGCACTCTGAAAGTCTCGCTCACGCGGAAGCATTACCGTAGCACCAGCAGACTCAAGCATCGGCACCAAATATGGAAGCACATAGCTCTGTGTATAGAGATCCTCAACCGTCTGCCAAAGCAGAGATCGCTGCCAGCGCCACTCGTTTGTCTTTACATCAAAGTAGCGACCGTGGCTCTGCCACATAGCTATATGTCTATCATTCAATCCCTTAGTAATCTTAAATGGTCGCTCAGGGCGTACTAACTGACCACCCTCAGAGTCGTTGGTAAATGGCACAACCCTCTTTGCTGCCTTACGATATCCAAGCGGGATGTAGTACGAGAGTGGGTGGCCATCAGAGAGTATTTCAATCTGCTTACCGCGCAACTTTGCAGGCAAATTTTGACGCACAGAGTCGCACATAGCCCTCAAATTATCCTCGCGCACGGGATAGTACGACAGAGCTACAGATGTCGTTATTCTAACCTTATTACCCTTAACCGTTACAGATGTAACCTTTGCCGTAGCACCCTTAACCTCACGCTGAAGAATACGCGTAAGGGTCTGGGATATAGCACTTTTCTGCTCCTCGGTCACAACACGCTTTGGTGCAGCAGAGCTCTCTACACAGAGGTTTAGCAACAGAAGAAATATAGATATTTTTAGTAAAAACTGTTTCATAGTGACAAAGATACGAAATAAAGGTATCTTTTCACAAAAAAAGAGGAGGTTTTTTAAACCTCCTCATCTACTACTTTACTCGTTTGAGAACATCAATGAGTAACTTCCAGAATTTATCTACAGTATCAATCTCCAATCTCTCGTCAGGAGAGTGAACGCCTCTTAATGTTGGACCAAAAGAGACCATCTCAAGGTGTGAATACTTCTCAAGGAACAGACCGCACTCAAGGCCAGCGTGTATAGCACGAACCTTTGGCTCAGTGCCAAAGAGACTCTTATAACTCTCAATAGTACAACTTAAAAGCGAAGAGTTTGGATCTGGAGTCCAACCTGGATAACCATCTGAGTGAACAACAGTTGCCCCAGCCATTGCAAGCACTGCTTCAATACTGTGCATAGCATTTTTCTTTGACAACTCAACACTTGAACGCTGCGAGGTTGTAACAACAATCTGACCATCAACAAACTTTACTGAAGCGGTATTTGTAGAGGTCTCTACAAGGCCCTTCATTGTCTGCGACATTGCCAGCACGCCATTAGGCAGACCAACAATAGCAGAGAGCAGTGAAGATTGTGCATCACTGTCAACTACAGGCTGAACAGCCGCCTGACCTAAAGTAATTTTGAGTTCTGGCTCTGTAACTGCATACAACGCCTTAACATCTGAAACATATTTTGCCAAAGATGTCTCAAAGAGCAGCGCGGTATGCTCTGGAACAGCAACAACAGCATACGCCTCACGAGGAATGGCATTACGCAGATTACCACCATCAAACATACCAAGGCGGATACCAAATCGCTCGGCATCGTAGAGGAAGTATGCCAAAATCTTATTGGCATTACCAAGTCCTTTATCAATATCATCTCCAGAGTGGCCACCCTTAAGACCAGAGACACCTACACGGTAGTACTCATAACCCGCAGGCAGAGTCTCTACAGAGTAATCAAAATAGCCTAAAGTATCAACTCCGCCAGCGCAACCGATAAAGATTTCGCCCTCGTCCTCAGAGTCCAGATTTATAAGATACTTACCCGTAAGCATACCCTCTCCCAAGTTGAACGCACCTGTGAGGCCGGTCTCCTCGTCTACAGTAAAGAGAGCCTCTATTGCGCCGTGCTCAACATTTGGGTCAATAAGCACCGCCAGGGCTGCAGCCATACCAATACCGCAATCGGCACCAAGAGTTGTACCCTCGGCCTTTACCCAGCCATCAACAATCTTTGTACGGATTGGGTCAGTTTCAAAATTGTGTACAGTATCAGAGTTCTTCTCGCACACCATATCCATATGCGACTGCAGAATAACAGTTGGCAGAGCCTCATAGCCAGCTGTTGCACCCTTACGGATGACAACATTGCCAATCTGATCACGCTCAGCGTCAAGGTTATACCTCTTTGCAAAATCAAGGAGGTACTCAATAATCTTCTCCTCGCGTTTTGACGGGCGAGGAACTGCTGTAATCTGGTCAAAAATCTCCCAGACCAACTTTGGTTGTAAATCTCTAATTGTCATATCTATCTCTTATAAATTAATGCCACAGCCGTTGCAGAGACACCCTTCTCCTCTCCCTCAAAGCCCAAATGCTCTGTTGTAGTAGCCTTGACAGAGACACAATCACTATCAATACCTATACAAGCAGCAATGCGCTCACGCATTGCATCAATATATGGGCGAAGTTTTGGTCGCTGCATAGCAATAGTCATATCAACATTACCAACACCGTAACCATTCTCTGCGAGCAGAAGCACCACTCGCTCAAGTAGTTTTGTCGAATCTATACCCTTAAACTCATCAGAGCTATCTGGAAAGTGCTTGCCAATATCTCCCAGAGCAGCAGCACCCAACAGCGCATCACACAGCGCGTGAATCAGCACATCGCCATCAGAGTGGGCAATACAGCCCTTTGTATGGGGAATCTCTACCCCACCAAGCACCAATCGAAGACCCTCGCCAAGGGCGTGAACATCATATCCGTGACCAATCCTAAAATTCATACTATATAAATATATATTTGAGTACAAAGAGCGCTGCAAGAATATACATTGCTGGTGTAAGCTTACTAAACTTACCACAAATCATATTCATCAGCACATATGAAATCATACCGAGCAGAATGCCGTTTGAAATTGAGTATGACAGCGGCATCATCACAATGCAAACGAATGCCGGAATAGCCTCTGAGAAGTCATCAAACGGAATATTTATAATAGGCTCCATCATCAACAGACCCACAATAATAAGTGCTGGCGCAGTCGCAGCAGCAGGTATAGAGAGGAAGAGTGGCGAGAAGAAGAGCGCCACGGCAAAACAGAGAGCCACAGAGAATGCAGTAAGGCCCGAGCGACCTCCCTGAGCAACACCCGCAGCACTCTCAACATATGTTGTAGTTGTCGATGTGCCGAGCATAGCGCCGACGGTAGTAGCTATAGCATCTGCCATAAAGGCCTGCTTAAGACGGTGGATATTTCCCTTATCATCAACCATATGCGACTTTGTACACACTCCAATAAGCGTACCTACAGTATCAAACATATCGATAAAGAAGAAGGTGAAGACAATTATCACCATATCCATCGTAAAGATATTCTTAAAGTCAAACTGGCAGAAGATAGAACTGATAGACTCCGGCTTTGAGAGCACACCTCTAAACTCTGTAACACCCATCGGAATACCAATAAGCATTGTGATAAGGATTCCGATAAGTATTGCACCAGGAACATTACGCATATACATAAAGCCTGTAATAAGCAGGCCTATAAGGGCGAGTAGTGCAGAGCCAGAGGTGATATCACCAAGGGCAACAAGTGTAGCTTCGTTATTTACAATAACACCGGCACTATTAAAACCTATAAATGCGATAAAGAGTCCGATACCTACACCAATGGCCTTGCGAAGATTGAGCGGTATTGCCTCAACAATCTTTTCGCGGACATTTGTAATTGTGAGGAGTATAAAAATCAGTCCCTCAATAAGCACTGCAGTCAAAGCAAACTGCCAGCTATATCCCATACCAAGACATACGCTATAGACAAAAAAGGCATTCAGACCCATTCCTGGAGCGAGTCCAAAAGGGAGTTTCCCTAAAAATGCCATTGCCAGGCAGCCAACAATTGCAGCAAGGGCAGTAGCTGTAAAGACTGCGCCACTCGACATACCATCAAGCAGGCTAAACATCGAAGGATTTACTGCAAGGATATAAGACATTGTAAGGAATGTTGTAATTCCCGCAAAAATCTCCTTTTTGACCGTGGTTTGAGTAGGGTCAAATCCAAATAATCTATTGAGCATTATCTACTTTAGTTTATAGCCGTTTAAATCTACGCAAATATAACAATAAGAATATGAAATAGCAAATAGATAACAGACAATCTATAGCCACAAGCCCTTTACGCGCTCTAAACAAAACAAAAGAGGTTACCCAACTTCGGAAGGGCAACCTCTATTTAGAGTCTAAAAAAGTTTACTTTGCTGTTGAATAGTCATAGTTGCCGGTAATTACACTCTGAGAATAAGTTCTACCAAAGCGGTCTGTAGCCTCAACGCGAATTGCAGCATTCTTATTCTTTAGAGTATACTTGTACATATGGAATGAATTTGTGAGGTAGTTTGCACGAGTTCCACCTACGTGGCCACGACCCACAACACCAATATGGTAACCAATAGCCCACCAATCCTGACTTGAAGATGTAGAAGGTTTTGTAGGATTACTCTCACTTGTACCAGCTGCTGGAGTGTCCTTCTTATTTGGAATAAGGGTCATAGTTCCAGAATAGACATTATCCTCGTAAACCTTAACAGTCCAATTCTTATCAGCATTGAAGACATTTGCAAGCAGCACCCCATCACCGTGCTGCAACTGGATATACTCGTGAGTACCACCACACTTAAGGTTACCACGATAGAGACGAATCTGGTAGTCACGATCGTTCATACCTGTATTTACGCCCTTATAGTACCAATTCTTGATAGTATTACCGTCAATATCGTAAACGCCGTAACCATTTGGACAGCCATCACCATTAACCTTTGAGTACCACCAAGTTCCACACACTGCTGCGTGAACGTGCTCGTAAATGCCACCAGAGAGTGTAGGCTCGTTACGCATATAGTGTGTATGACCCGACATAATATGAGCCTCCTTATACTGCTTGAGCAGAGAGATAACCTTCTGAACATTCTGGCCACTTGAATTTGTCAACGGAATGTGCACGCAGAAGATAACAAGCTTATCCTTAGGCACAAAGCTCAAATCCTCCTTGAGCCACTGGTACTGCTCGTCAGTAAATTTCATTGAGTAGTTAGCAGCATCATTGTCCTTATTCCACTGCATATTACGCATACAAACAATATGAGCATCACCACGATTCCAAGAGTGGTTAATTGGACCGAAGACATCCTCAAATACTCGCTGAGCCTTGATATTGTAAGTAGAAGAGGTCTCATCTGCAGAGATGGTCTTAGAAGATGAGAAGTATGTGTAGTCGTGATTACCCATAGTCTGGTAAACAGGCATACCGATGTTGCTTAGAGCCATATGTCCACGCAAGTGTGGCATCTGAGCCTCGCAATTTCTGCTACCCTCAGAGTATGTAACATCACCAAGCGTTACACCATAGCAAGGCACGCCCTTAGAGGCAGAGTGAGACTTGATATCTGGAACACACTCGTTATTAAATCTGTTACGGTGGGTTGCATCCTTACACTGTGGATCGGCAAGACAGAAGAGTGAGAACTGAGTCTCCTTACCGCCAGCAAGCTTCTCAAGTGTAAAGTTGTAGACAGATCGTGAAGTGGTATACTTCTCAAAGAATGCTGGCTGGCCATAGTTATTTACAGCAACCTTACAGTCTGCAGGAATTGAGTAGTAGATATACCAAGCATCCTGGTGAGGGTGTTCGATAGTATATGTACCATCCTGAGCGGTCTGAACAACAGTATAACCATCCGATACACTAACACCCGCAGCTGGAGTACCATCAGAGTAGGTAATCTTACCTGTTGCAATAGGCTCAGCTGGAGCATCCTCAAGGGCTGTAATAAAGACGCGAATATCGTCCAAGAACATACGGTTAGTAGCATCTGCTGCAAGAGCACCACCCAAGGCAACTGAAGAGCCTGAAGGGACACCTGTAAGAGTTACTGTATACTCCTTCCAATCAGAGATATAGTTACCCTCAACAGTAAGCTGCTTCTCGTCAACCACATCCTTGTAAGAGACCAGATTGTCGCTTGCAATAGATGCACCAGAGAGAGCCTTTACGGCCATATAACGCTCGGCTGTATACTTCTCTACTGTCAGCAGGTCGTTTGCTCCATAAGGGGCAGCACGGAAGACAACCTTCAGCGTTGCGAGCTTACCCTTTGGAATAGCATTCAACACCGGAGTACATACAAACGCGCGGTTTGCAGTTGTTCCAATCTTCAAGAAACCAGAGCGAGCACAGATAGCACCAGTCTTGCTAGCAATCCATCCCCAATCCTGAACGCCCATCTCGTCAATAAGACCACCAAGAGTGTTAAACAGACCAATCTCAGTTCCGCCGTCTACAGTATAGTAACCACTGCTGCTTGCAGTAATCTCACCTCTAACATCTACTCCGTCAAAAGATGTCAACGTGTTACGATCTGTACGAGAGATACCTGCCGCACGAGCACCACCCTCACCTGCGTAAACAAGTCCCGCAAAGTTCTCAAAGACAATCAGATCTCCCGCCTTAGCGTTTGTAGTAACCACATTTCTCTTATCC
>JAFOYS010000298.1 GCA_017391435.1 Alistipes sp.
AAACAGAACACTGATTTTTGCATCCTGGTCAATCTTTGAAAGAATGCCCTTTGGCAGATAGAAACGACCTGTGTGGTTACGCTCGTTGTTCTGTGATGCACGACCAATGCGGAAGTGTCCGTCACCCTTGTCGTCTACCTCTACATAGGCGTAGTTCCAAGTACGCTCGCCTCTATCTGGAGGGGTGGTATAGCCCTTCTCGAGCCAGAGCTTTTTGCTCTCCTCTGGCACACCGGCAATAGAGTGAAGGTACATATTGCAGACTGAATATCCATCAGCAAATGGAATGTTTGCATCAATAGTATCTGCAAAATCAGGTGTAATCCAGTTAAGATCATCCTCAAAGAAGACTGTTCCGATAGGGTTGCTGTCCATACTTACGCGAGCCATTGGAGCAGCGTCCTCAGCATAGCCCTGAATCATCACAATATCGTCAATCTCATAACCTGCAGGGGCTGTGAGCTTGAGGTAGATGTTTGTTGCGATATTCTTCTTGAGCGAGAAGTTTGCAGTAGCCTTTGTCCAGCCGCTTGCAGTACTCTCAACGCTATACGCAAATGGGAACCAATCCTTGCCATTGTCGCCCGCAAAGATCTTGAACTCAGAGCTATTTACAGCACCATTGCGGTTGTTGATGTTAAACGAGAAGCGGAAGAACTCATCGCCATAGATTGCAATAGGGCCAATCTCTACCTGCTGATCACTCTCAGAGAAGTAGAGCGAGTTACCACCCGATGCACCCTCAATATTTGAAGGGTTTGAAGATGAGATAACCAGATTTCCATCATACACAATAAGATTTGAGCCGAAACCTGTTGTTCCCCAGTCATCAAAGCGGTTGATATTTATATCCTCAGCAACTGCCGCCTCGCCAAAGGTCTCGCAGTAGTATGAGAGCTGCTCATCGGCACCACGCTGGTTGATTGTTACCTGCTCCTTAACACCCTCAAGAGTATCAAAGACAAGTGTTGCTACACGAGCGGCATCGTTGTTAGGCGCAATAGTTACAAAGACCTCTGTAGTGCCGGCTGGTGCCGCCTTAGGTGTAACATCAATCCAAGACGAAGCCTCGCCCTCAACATTGAGAATCCAGTAGGTGCTCGATGTGATGTTGAGAATAACCTGTCCGCCATTGCTGTCAATACCGCGGCGATTGGCCTCAATAGTTACTCGGTCAGAGCTTACCTGATGCTCTACACTCTGCTCGCTCTGGCAAGCAACTGCAGAGAGGGTAAGTGCTGCGATAATAATGTTAAATATCTTCTTCATAGCTATATGCTTTTACTTAAAGTATGTTGCAGTGTCAAACTTATTTCTCTTGCCACGACCTGTTAGTGTCTGGGTGAACTCCTCGCCAAAGCGGTTTGTAACCTTGATTGTAAGGTCTGTGTCATCCTCTTTGGTCTTTACCATCCACATATGAGCTGTGCGGACAGAGGCGTGCTCCTCAATCAGCTCACCAAGTTTGCCAAGCACTACATCTGTTGTAGCAGTGTGGAGTGGATCGCGGTCAAATACGCGAGTGACAGTAAGTGGGGTAGAGTTGCCCTCTTCGGTAACCTCTATCTTCCACTGTGAGTCGTAGTCCCAAATGTTGATATAGATAACATTGTCATCAAGATCCTTGTAGTCATCACCAGCTGTATCGCGAGCAGGCTCCTGCTTTGAGAGGTAGCTTGTCCAACGCTCACGCATAACATTATTCATATCATATGCGCGGAACTGCATACTCTTGTCAAAACCGATTGACTTGTAGTACCACTTATGCTCCCTGCCCTTAAACTCAAAGACTGCATAACCTGCAGGGGTACCATCTCGGTTGATACCGCGACCCTCAAGCAGTGAGGCTGATGAGCTCTGCCACCAAGTCTCGCATACAGCACCAACATTATGCTCTATAATATTGCTATTAATCTCCATAGTCATATTATAGTGGGCGTGACCGGTCATAATATGAACATTTGCAAAACCACTAAGCAGCGCAAGAACCTCGTCGGTATTTGTCATATGCTTCTGAACCTTGAATGATGAGTTGCGGTTTGAGTGGAACTGACAGTGTGAGCAGATAACAATCGGAGTGCTCTTGTCTGCAATATGAGCAAGATCCTGCTTGAGCCACTCAAGCTGCACCTTGTCTACACGCTCGTGGTAGTTGCGCTCGCCAACAAAACCGTTCGATCCGTTAGTGTTGATCCACTCAATATTATCCAGGACAATGTAGTGTACCTCGCCCAAGTTAAATGAGTAGTATGTCGGAGCAACAGTTGTGCGGTAGATCTTAGAGCCATTATTGTCGCCACGAACATATGGGTTGTTATCGTGGTTACCCATACAGTTGAAGATCATCATAGGGTAGTTCTTCATCTTTGAAACCCAACTTGCAGGCATAAAACCGGTCTTGTACCAGTGTGCATCCCAAGTAATATCTCCCAGAGTGATGAGGAATGTATTCTGACCATAAGCAGTAGCAAGATTCTTGCTGTCGGTCATAAAGCCCTGATCAAACTGCTTGATGTCGTTAATAGCATTCTGACCTATACCACGGTCTGAGAGGTGAAGGTCGGCAGCAAATAGCACCTGATGGTTTGTTGTATTTGCCTGTTTGAGCTCAAAGTTGCACTGCTCGTGCAGATTTGGATCAATAGATACACCCTTCCAGAAGCCTGGAACAGCATTGTTACCTGTTGCAGGGAGATATCCAGATGGCAGTGAGATAAAGACATAACCAAAGCGCTTGTCACTCTGGAGCCAGTAGAATCCCTGCTCGTCGGTCTGTGTAAAGTTTACACCGTCAGATACCCATACGCCAGCAATACCTGTTTGACCAACGTGAACGATACCTCTGAGCGAGTAGCCCTCCTTCTCTGGCACCTCAAGGCTAAGAGTTAACCATACGGTTACAGGAGCAACCTTCTGCATCTTCTCACCACGGTATATATATATTGTATACTGGCCCTGAGGCATCTCAGGTGCAAGGAAGAGTGCCGATGTGTCGTCTACAGAGACAATCTCTGTAGTGTACTCAGTACCATCCTCTGCGCGGAAGACAATCTTGTCGCCAACAACAAAACCGATACCCTGAATCTCAATCTCCTTACCCTTGAATACAGTAATCTCACTATTTAGAAAGGCCTGTTTTACAAGTCGGGTCTGGTACTGATATTCTGGATACTCCTCGCTCTTACAGCCAGTAGCAAGCGATGCTATGGCCGCAAGCATAAGCAATATTCTGCAAATATTCTTCATAATTCAAATGTTATAATCTACTACTTAAACGAATAAGACCGATTTTGGTATTTCCAGTTGGGTCAATTGCCGATGTATTCTTTGAACGCATATTCTGCGATACGCGCATACGAATAACCAAGTTTGGAACATTCTTACACTGCTCTGGTAGGTCAATAGAGTAGAGCTTTTGACCATAAGAGATGCTTGAGTTTGCAGCAATAATCTCCTTTACAGGTATCCACTCATCTGCTGGAGTATTCTCGCTTGTTGAGTACTCAATCATATAGTACATAGGGCCACCACTTGAGCTACACATAGCTAAATCAAGTGACAACTGACCCTCAACGCCTGTAGTGTTTGTTGTAATAATCCACGCTACACCGTCGCAGTCTGTAATTCTGTTGTAGTTATTGCCCCACCAGTTAATGGCAGAGACAGTAAAGTATGTTACACCCTCAGCAGTAGCATAGAGTGGATACCACTTGCCATTCTGCTCATTGAGTGTTGCTGGTGTACAACGAGCCCAAGAGTCTGACAGATAGATAGATACACTTGACGAGCCAAGTACCACACCCTCGTTTGATGCAGAGGTGATAAGGTGGCCAACACCGATGTTGGCATTAATCTTGTCTATCTGCTTTTTAGCTGTCCAAGGACCAATCTGCATAACGGTCTTTGCACGACGAGTAGCTGGGTCGTCAGAGACCTTGTCATCCTCTATTGAGCGCATACGAATGTGGAAGACAGCCTTATCATCCTTTGTTCGGCGCATAACTACACCTGTAATATCGCCAGAACCCTCAGGAATTAGGCGCAGAGCGCGGAACTTTGCACTGCGACGAGTATAGAGCTCAGCAATATTATCCTGCTTGTCGCGCAGAGGCTGCACATACTCGTGGTAGAAGGTGTTAAATGGCTGAGAGTAGCTATATGCGTAGTCCAAGTAGTCACCGTTAAAGTCCTCATTAACATTTACATAAGTGCCATAAGGGACAAGATACTCTACATTCTTTAGTGTTACAAGACAGTGCTCGTAACGCTCAAGATCTGTTGCAGAGGTAATCTCTATTGGAGCAATACCAGAAGATGGCTCTGCAAACTTTACGCGTGAACTTGGGAAGCCGGCAAGCTTTGAGGCAAAGGTGCTCTCGTCAGTGCCAACGCCCTTATCCAGTGTAAATGCCATATCCTTGAGGTGGAGAGTTACGAGTGTTCCCAATGGGTAGATATTTGAGTCTACATCCTCAAACTCTACACAGATACCTGCGCCACTCTCGTCCATTACAATCATATGTGTGTCATCAAAGTTGCCACAAGTAGGGTCGCTAACAACATAGCCCTGTACATAGATATTGTCTGCAATAACGCCAGTTCCCTCGTCAAGCAGCGAAATAGTCTGGAGGATAGTCCACTTATCGGCTGCCTTAAAGTCCTCAGAAGTACCCTGACGGATATAGAGAATATGCTCAATATCGGTACCGATTGCGCGAAACTTTACAGAGGATACACGCTCCTCGTTTGTAGGGTTCTCAGTAACCACAAGCTCCTGATACTCACCCATCTTGTCGCCAAGAGTGAGCCAACCGCCGTTGTTGGTAACCTCAGCCTTCCACTCAATATTTGAGTTGACACGAATCTTAAATCTCTCGCCAAACTCGTTTACAATCTTTGTATCCTCAGGGTAGTCGTATGCCAGCTCCATAGTTGGCTGGTTGGCAACCTGATTGAATGTGATTGTACCCATAACCTTACCGCGAGAAACGATGTTCATCTCGCAGGTACGAGGATATGCTGTCTCATTCTTAAAGACCTTGATAGAGATCAGTGCATCGTCCTTACCCTCAGAAGGCCAAGCCTTACACCACTCATTATCCTCCTCATATGTAGGTAGCAACTGCCACTCGCCGATGTTTGAGTAGAGAATAAACTCATACTTCTCACCGCCAAGTGAGGCGTTAATCTCGCTTAGAGCCACCTGCTGACCGTCTACAATCTGGAGAATCTCCACATCTGAGCCATAAGTAACCTCCTTTTGCTGACAAGAGACTACTGTCAGTGCAGCAATAAGGGTCAACAAGGCAAGCCCTCTCTGTATTATATATAGTATATTTTTCATATCGTAAATCTTGAATTTCTACTCAATACCTCTCTCTACAGCGTTCTTTGACCACCATACAGGTGTCTTCATATCGTCTCCACCATAGTATACCTTCTTAAGTCGAGTAACGACCTGACCGTAGTTCTCTGCATTGGTAATTGTTGTGTTGTCTGGATAGCAGAAACGACGCGGAAGAATATGGTCGTTACTTGTAGCCTGACCGATCGGAAGAGAAGGATAACCTGTACGACGGTACTCGTGCCAAGCCTCAAAGCCGGTCCAGAACAGAGCAATATACTTCTGGTTCATAATTGTCTCCAACTCGTGTGTATATGGAGCCTTGCCCAAGAAGCGCTCTACGGTAAGCTCTGTGATAGATGTACCTGCAGGGTCTACACTGCTCCAGTAGGCAATAGATGCCTTGATAGCGTTTGTGTAGTAGCTCTTTGCAAGGCTCTCACCACCAGGAATCCAGCCGCGCCAAATAGCCTCGCAGAAGACAAATAGCACCTCATCATACTTCATAAATGAGAGTGGTGAGCTATATGAGCCAAGTGTCGCTTGGTTTATATAGGCAATATTCTTCTCACCCTCAATCTCCGATGTCGGCATACCACTTGGGTAACCATTCCACGCTGCGCCATTCTGTGTATAGTAGATTGGCAGACGAGGGTCACCTGGAAGTCTCATCATATTGATTGCAGTAATACAAGCCTTACGAGGAGAGGCAAACTGTGCAAGGGTGTATGAACCAAAGCAGTTTACAAATGGCTCAACATCGTCAAAGTAGAGCGTAGCATTGTCCGCATTGCTTGTAAATACAGGGTAGCGGTTTGGATTGAGATAGATCTCCTGAATTTTCTTGCCTACATTGAACACCTCATCGCGGTTGCTCAGACGCATCAGCAGACGCAAGTAGATTGAGTTGTTAAACTTACGCCACTTGTTAATGTCACCATTGTATAGTAGGTCGCGAGATGCCTCAAATGGAGCAGATGCATTGTAGAGACTATTCGCTTGCTCAAGCTGCTCAAAGAGCTTCTCGTATACCTGCTGCTGAGTGTCAAACTTTGGCTTGTTGATCTTCTGGCCGTTGATGTTTCCAAAGGCCTCAGAGTAAGGCACATCACCAAAACAGTCTGTAAGGTTTGACAT
>JAFOYS010000299.1 GCA_017391435.1 Alistipes sp.
AGAGATTCCAAAGTTAAACATCAATGAGGCTCGAAGAATAGGTCTTCTTGGCACAAGGATTGATGAACTCTCGGCAACATACTACACCATAGACACAACAGCTACACAGCGCACAGATATAGGGTTAAATATCAGCACACGAAACTATCTTGCCGGAATTACTGCCTCAACACGGCAGAGTATTGGTAGCGGTTGGTTGTTAAACTGTAGCCTTAATATTCGTACAGGAACAGACAGCCACATAAAGGGTGTATTTACAAACAGTGCCACAATAAATACGGTTATTACAGGTGCTATAGATAGCAAGAGCAGTATACTACTTGCGCTGCTATTCAACCCTTCGGAGCGAGGTACTCGCAAGGCATCTTTTGCCGAGGCCTTTGCCCTAACATCGGACAACTACTACAACCCCGCCTGGGGATATCAGGGCTCTAAGGTTCGCAATGCAAACACGACAACAACCCTACTTCCCACAGCCATAGCCTCATACAGTCGCAAGATTGACCCCGCGCGAAGGCTAAACATAGCCATAGCAGCCACTATAGGTCGCAGCGCATACAGCAACCTTGATTGGCTTGGTGGCGCAACACCACTGCCAGATAACTATAGGTATCTTCCAAGTTATTTTAGCGATCAGGCAACAGCCGAGGCTGTAAGTAACGCCTGGCAGAGGGATGATAGCCGATACACGCAGATAAACTTTGATGAGCTACACCGCCGCAACGCCCTACAGCCACAGAGCATATATATCCTTGCCAACCGCGTCACAAGAAGCACCGATTTACAGATGAGTGCATCTATAACAAGGCAGATAACCAAGGAGCTCAATATCAGATATGGACTTAAGGCCCAAATAGATAGAACTCGCAACTTCAAACAGGTGGCAGATCTACTCTCTGGAGGTAAATTTGAGGATATAGATTTCTTTCTTGTGGATGACGATGCACAGATAAATATGCTTGTCAACAACCTGAATGCTCCAAACAGAACTGTCGGAGTCTCTGACCGTTACGGATACGACTATGCCCTTACAACAAGTTCTATAGCTCTCTACTCTACGGCAAAATACACAGCAGAAAAACTCTCTGCCGAGGCCTATCTACAGCTTGGCAATAGCAACACTCGCCGCAGAGGTTTTTTCTGTAAAGAGCTCTTTGCTGACAACTCTTATGGAGCATCAAAAACACTATCCTTTGCCGACTTAGCTGCTCGCATAGCCCTGCAATACAGACCAAACCCAAAGCACTGCATTATGGGCTCGGCAGCATTTGTAGTAAAATCTGCAGATGGTCAAGATCTGTTTCTACAGACTGAGTACAACAACCTCACTGTATCTTCCCCTGCGCCAAGCAACCTCTTTGCATCAACACTAAGCTACAGACTGCACACAAGCAAAGTACAACTAAACACCACCCTCTTTGCTCGCTATCACAGCGCCCAGACAGATGTTGCCCATAGCTACTATGACGCCAAAGGGGAGTATGCAGACATCGTAACGCAAGGCCTTGCCACAGTGGCCGTAGGCATTGAGGCAGAGGTCGTGTACAACATAACCAAGCACTGGAGCATAACGGCAGCGGCTATCTATGGCCATTATCGCTATGCTGGCAAGCCAACAGTTACAGTCTACTCAGACAAAGACAACACAATCCTTGCCCAAGATAGTGTTCAGGGTATCAGCTCACTACGCACAGGCACGACTCCAGAGCTTAGTGCAGTAGTTGCGATGAACTACTACAACCGAGGTTGGGGCGTAAACCTCTCTGGCGGCTATTACGCTATGCGATATGTTGTACCATCGCTTGTTCGTCGCACAGAGAGCATCCTAAGCCATACAACAACCTCTGAGCAGAGGCTGTCTCTAACATCACAAGAGCGACTACCCGACGCAGTTAACCTCGACCTTAGCCTATCTAAGAGCATATATCTCAAGAGCCGTAAAATATATGCCAACAGCGCCGCTCCGAGCTTTACAGAGCGACATCCCCGCTCAAAGATTACCATCTTTGTTGCAGTGAACAACCTACTTGGTAGCAGAAACACTATCTACCGAGGTTATGAGTCATCACGCATCCGCGCAAAGAGACAATGGGATGACTTTATAGCCACCCCATTTGCCTCATACTATCTGTATGCATACCCTCGCACCTACTTTGTGCAGGTTAGATTTAGTTTTTAGGCTTCACGCCTAAGCGCTCAGAGAGAACATCAGAGAGCTCTATATTGGTTCCGTAGAGCAAGACAAGCGTTGCCTGACTATCAGAACTGATAAATATTATCAGGTGTGTGATGGTTTTTGCCGAACTGTTGCGACTATATATAGAGACACTCTTGCCGTCACTAAGAAATGACATAAGCTTATTATATTTACCTATAAGCGTCTGACTATCAGCGCAAAAGTCTGCAACCTTTGTACTATCCTCAACAGAGATAGCATACATACTCTCTATACCATCGCCCACACCCATTGTGGCTAGCATTTGACTTGACAGTTCTACAGTTGTAAAACCTTTCTGGCCAGAGTACCTCTTTACAAAGTCCGAAAATTCGCCACCCTTAGCTACGCCCGCAAGTGGCAGAAGTAGAAGAAGTATAATAATCAGTCGTTTCATAGCCTCAACATTTTAGAAAAACAGACCTACACCGACACTCATACGATTTGCTGAAATCTCTGTACTCTTCCTGTACATATTGAGAGGCGAGTAGTTTGCAAAGGCGTATAATCTATTCCAACCAATGCGCGCTGTAACACCCACCTGTACAGGGTTTAAAGGTAATCTGCCCTCAACAGTTGTCTTTGGTTTCTTATAGGACAACTTTGAACCCATAAGAATATCAAGCACACCGCCGGCAGATATAAAGAAGCCCTTACGAATATTCCAATCAAAGAGCAGCGGAATGTGGATATAGTTTATATTAATCTTTGACTTTTTAATGCTCTCATCCAGCTGTATAACATCAAAGAGTCCGTTCTCGTACTTTAGCGAAACCTTGTTTGCAAAGGTGTAGTTCTCCATAGCAAATCCAAAGCCCATAGTAAAACCAAGTGTTCGCTTTGGGTTCAGCGGCACATTCATTGTCATCAGGTTGATTGTACAAACTACCGACTTATAGTTGCTAAAATTCAGAGCCTCTTTGACTGCTCCGTCGTACTTGTCAAAGCTGTTGTTTACCGTAAAGTTAGAGCCTAACTCTATCAGTGCCAAGTGGTTAGTCTTTACCATATTCATACCGGCAAAGCTAAAGGAACTCTTTTTACTGCCACTCTGTTCTTGTTTCTTCTCTCCGCTAAAGGTAAAATCTACTCCTGCAACACTCAGATTGAGTTTGCCATCCACAGCCGTTACGCTACTTTCGCCCTTAGCATCAAGAGGTATCACCTGCTGTGCCGTCGTGGTGCTAAATAGTATTGCAAGTAGTGAAAAAATTGCTACTGTTCGTCTCATTGTTATCTCTTGTTTAAAATGTTAATCTTCTCTATCTGTGCCATTGCTTGATTTACATCTGCTGCCGCGCTGGCAAGTATCCTCTCTGCCTCGGCTCGCACCATATCGCTGTCTGTAATCTCAATACCATCTACATAGCAGACCAAATCCGCGCTCTGATTCTGAGGCTCTGTAACCCAGACAAAAACTCCTAAAGCAAGGCAGGCCGCAGCCGAAAGTGACGCTGCCACACCCCATAAAATGGGCCAACTACGCTGAGGTTTAACAACCTTTGGCTGCACAGTGGTTGACACCTCTTTTGCCTCTGCAAAGGCGCCAAAGATTGCCTTGTATGGAGCAAACTCAGAGGGTAAATTGCTCTCTGTCAAGAAGTAGTTTGACAACGCCTGCTCCTGCTGTAGTGTTGTCTGACCCTCAAAATATAGCTCTAACAGAGCCTTAATATCATCTCTCTCCATAGTTTATAGCCTTTAAAACCTCTTCTCTGACTCTCTTACGCGCTCTGGATAGGTTCATCCTGACGCTTGCAGTGTCACAATCTAAAATCTCTGCAATCTCCTCTATCTCGTAACCCTCAATATCTCTCATCTCTATTGCTACTCGTTGTCGCTCAGGTAGTTGTGCAATAACCTGTCGTGTATACTGCGCCATATCTGTTATCTCAACAGCCCTCTCGCCATCTGCACTTTCGCCTAAATCTTGGTCTACTGTCACCCGCCGAGCACGAAGCCTATCGATTGCCAAATTGCGAGTCATACGGCATACATAGGCCCTCGGATAGTGCTCAGAGAGCACTTTGTCCCTTACCCTCCAGACCTTCTCGTATAT
>JAFOYS010000033.1 GCA_017391435.1 Alistipes sp.
ATGTAGAAGTAGTAACCTGCAGAGTAGCCACCAGAGAAGATGTGTGCAAAGTAGGTGTAGTGGTAGCGAGGCTCAATCTGGGTAATCATTCCACGCTTCTCATAGAGGGCGTTGTACTCAAAGCTATCTACATCCATCTGCTTAAACTCTGTTGCAGAGTGTATATCAAGGTCGCTAAGCGCTGAGGCTACAAGCTCTGTAGTGTTAAAACCCTGGTTAAACAGTGCACTGTTCTGTATACGATTGATAAACTGGTCGCGGATAACCTCGCCTGTGCGGTAGTGAGTCGCATATGAGCGGAGCATCTCTGGAGTGAGTGCCCAGTTCTCCATAATCTGTGATGGAAGCTCTACAAAGTCGCCCTCAACACCAATCAGGCCATTGTAGCGCACATCCGTAAAGAGGAAGTGCAGTGCGTGGCCAAACTCGTGGAATAGGGTAGAAACCTCGTCAAGAGTGAGCAGTGACGGAGTGCTCTCAGTAGGTCGGGTAAAGTTGCAGACAATGCTTACAATAGGCGCTGTGCGAGTGCCATCAGCCTCGTAACGCTGCTCGCGGAAGTAACCGCACCAAGCGCCCTGACCCTTGCCTGCGCGTGGGTGGAAGTCAAAGTAGAGGATTCCAAGATGACTCTCATCCTTGTCAAGAACCTCAAAAGCAGAGACCTCGTTGTGGTATACAGGTACTGTTACAGGGCGGAAAGTGATGCCAAAAAGTCTGTTTGCAAGGTTGAAGATTCCCTGACGGGTGTTGTCAAGAGAGAAGTATGAGCGGATAACATCCTCATTGAGCGAGTACTTCTGCTGGCGAACACGCTCGGCATAGTACCACCAGTCCCAAGACTCAAACTTATATCCCTCCTCGGTAAAGTCATCCTTAAACATCTTCTCCATCTGAGCAAGCTCCTCCTTTGCACTCTCAAGTGCTGGCTGCCATACCTCGTCAAGTAGTGCATAGACAGCCTTTGGCGTTGCTGCCATCTGGTCAGAGATGGCATACTCTGCATATGACTTGTATCCTAAAAGGTGTGCCTTCTCTGTGCGGAGGCGAACCATATCGTTGATAATCTGCTTATTATCATACTCGTTGTTATTGTTACAACGGTTGATATATGCGCGATATATCTCTTCACGAGCTGTACGGTTAGGTGAGAATGTCAAAAATGGAAGCATACTTGGCTTGTGGAGTGTAAAGGCATACTTACCCTCCTGACCTAACTCCTTTGCCTTCTCGCGAGCAGCATCCTTGACAGATGTAGGCAGGGTTGCTACATCCCTGTCAGTTTGGTACATTACAAAATTATTATTCTCTGCAAGTACATTGCTACCAAAGCGTACAGAGAGGGCAGATAGCTCCTCGTTAATCTCCATCAGACGAGCCTTCTGCTTGCTGTCAAGCAGTGCGCCGCTGCGAACAAAGTCGTCGTATATCTTCTCTGTGAGACGAATCTGATCGGCATCAAGGTCAAGACTGTTGCGGGTGTCGTATACAGCCTTTACGCGAGCAAAGAGTGCCTCGTTCATAAGTATACGGTCACTGTGGGCTGCAAGCTGTGGCATAATCTTACCCTCAAGCTCCTGCAGAGCATCGTTTGTTTCAGCAGCACAGAGCATACCGAAGACATTAGATACATCCGAGAGCATTCTGCCACTGCGGTCCATTGCTTCAATGGTGTTGCTAAATGTAGCATCCTCCTTGTTGTTTACAATAGCATCAATCTCCTCGTCGTGTAGCGCCATTGCCTGCTCAAAGGCTGGCTGATAGTGGTAGTCCTTGATGCTACTAAATGGAGGAACACCATATGGGGTATCCCAACTCTCAAAAAATGGATTTGGCAGCTGAGCCACCTCTTTGTTGCAACTAATCATAGTTATTGCCAATAATATAACTGCTAAACGCTTCATATCACTAAAAAATTACTATCTTTGCTGACAAAAGTAATAATTTTTTTTAGGCTATGCAACTATTTTATGCACCACAAATAACTCTGCCCGAATATACGCTCACTGAGGAGGAGTCTCGTCACGCAATAAAGGTACTCAGACTGCGTGTAGGCGACTCTCTCCATATTACAGATGGCAGGGGAAATATGCACCGATGTGAGGTTATTAGCGACAGTGCAAAACACTGCACAGTAAGGGTTGTAGAGAGTCAGTGTGAGTATGAGAAGCGAGGCTATAGCCTTACTATGGCCGTAGCTCCGACAAAGAATATTGACCGCTACGAGTGGTTCTTGGAGAAGGCTACCGAGATTGGCGTAGATTGCTTTATTGCCCTTGAGAGTGCACACTCAGAGCGTAAGGTCGTAAAGCCCGAGCGCGAGGAGAAGGTCATAACTGCAGCCGTCAAGCAGTCGCTAAAGGCATATCATCCGACATTTGAGGATATGACCCCATTTAAGGAGCTTGTTACAAGAGATTTTAGTGGCCGAAAGTTTATTGCTCACTGCGGTGAAGCTGTGCGTAGCAAGAGCTATCTCGCCTCTACGCTTAAAGCTGCAGAAGATGCTATTGTGCTCATCGGCCCTGAAGGTGATTTTTCTGCTGAGGAGGTGGCCCTTGCCGTTGAGAATGGCTTTGAGGAGATCACTCTTGGCACTCAGCGTCTTAGGACAGAGACTGCGGCAGTAGTTGCAGTAACGATGGTGGCAGTTATAAACACTCTGTAGAATGTTGTGGCGTCTATTCATATCATTTCTTAAAATCGGCGCCTTTACCTTTGGCGGCGGATATGCTATGGTGCCACTTATCGAGCGTGAGGTTATCGATAACCGAGGCTGGGTGCAGCGAGAGGACTTTTTAGATCTGCTTACCATTGCACAATCTGCTCCAGGCCCTATTGCGCTAAATACGGCAGTCTTTGTGGGTTACCGTATTGCAGGCATTTGGGGTGCGCTCTCTTCGCTGTTGGGAATAGTGATTCCGTCATTTGCGATAATACTCCTTGTGGCAATTTTCTTTGCAGATATTAGGGATAATAAGATTGTAGACTCCGCCTTTAAGGCTATGCGCCCAGCGGTCGTGGCACTTATAGTTGCGCCGATAGTCGGACTCTCTAAGGGGCTTAATCCCTGGTTGCTTGTTGTGGCTGCAGTGACCGCTGTGGCTATATGGTGGTTTGGATTTTCGCCTATCTATGTGCTTGTTGTCGCGGCGGTGGCGGGACTTGTGTGGAGCCTATACTTAGTGAGAAAGGAGGGTAACAGATGATATACCTACAACTCTTTGTATCTTATCTGAAGATTGGCTTCTTTGGCTTTGGTGGTGGCTATGCTATGCTCTCGCTTATCCAGAACGAGATTGTTGAGCAGCGTGGCTGGATTACCGTCTCGCAGTTTGCAGATATTGTTGCTATTTCGCAGATGACTCCAGGCCCTATTGCTATCAACTCTGCAACATATATCGGATACACTGTAGCTGGCTTTTGGGGATCTGTCGTAGCTACTGTTGCCGTCTGTTTGCCAGCCCTTACAGTTATGCTGGCCCTTACAAAGTTCTTCTTGAAACTTAAGGATAATCGCTATGTCCACGGCGTTATAGTTGGTATGCGCCCCGTTGTTGTTGGTATGATTGCCGCGGCGGCTCTGCTGCTAATATTCCCTAAAGAGCAGACAGATAGTAGTTTTATAGATATCTGGAGCTGGATTCTCTTTGCCGCAACGCTCTATGCGAGTTATAAAAAGGTCAACCCAATCCTCCTTATACTCCTCTCGGCCGTCGCGGGAATAGTTATCTACGGCGTGTTTTAAGACAAAAAAAGTGGAGCAATTTGCTCCACTTTTTCGTTATTGTTCTCTCTGATTAGTCAATCATCTCAAAGCCTGTGTAAGGAACAAGCACCTCTGGGATGCGGATGCCCTCTGGGGTCTGGTTGTTCTCGAGCAGTGCTGCAACGATGCGTGGCAGAGCAAGAGAAGAGCCGTTGAGGGTGTGTGCAAGCTGTGTCTTCTTCTTATCATCCTTGTAGCGGAGCTTGAGGCGGTTTGCCTGGAAAGACTCAAAGTTAGATACAGAAGATACCTCAAGCCAACGCTGCTGAGCCTCAGAGTATACCTCAAAGTCGTATGTAAGAGCCGATGTGAACGACATATCGCCACCGCAGAGGCGAAGAATACGATATGGCAGACCGAGTGACTTTACAAGACCCTCTACGTGAGCAACCATGCCATCAAGAGCCTCGTAAGAGTTCTCTGGCAGGGCAAGCTGTACGATCTCAACCTTGTCAAATTGGTGCAGACGGTTCAGTCCACGAACATCCTTACCATAAGAGCCAGCCTCACGACGGAAACAAGGTGTATAAGCAGTAAGTTTTACTGGGAACTCCTTGTAGTCCAGAATCACATCGCGATAGATGTTTGTCACAGGCACCTCAGCAGTAGGAACAAGGTAGAAGTTATCTGCAGTAGCGTGGTACATCTGACCCTCCTTATCTGGCAGCTGACCGGTACCGAAACCTGAAGCCTCATTAACCATTACTGGCGGCTCAATCTCGCGGTAGCCTGCAGCAGTATTGTAGTCAAGGAAGTAGTTAATCAGCGCGCGCTGAAGTCTTGCACCCTTGCCCTTGTATACTGGAAAACCTGCACCAGTAAGCTTTACGCCAAGGTCAAAGTCAATAATATCATACTTGCGAGCAAGCTCCCAGTGTGGCAGTGGATTCTCTGGCAGTGCAGAGTAGTTCTCGTCAATCTTTACAACGAGGTTATCCTCTGCAGTGCGACCCTCTGGAACGATGTCAGCAGGGAAGTTTGGCAGAAGAACAATCTGAGCGTTTAGCTCTGCACTTACAGCCTCGTGCTCTGTGCTAAGTTCAACTGAGCGAGCCTTGAGAGCTGCTACCTGAGCCTTGCGCTGCTCAGCCTCTTCACGGCGACCCTGACCCATAAGCGCGCCAATCTCCTTAGCGGCCTTGTTCTGCTCTGCAAGGCAAGCGTCAAGCTCTGCCTGCAGGGCCTTGCGGCGGTCGTCAAGTTCCTCAATCTTTGCAATGATTGGTGCTGCATCTACACCCTTTTTGGCGAGCTTGGCAATTGCTGCCTCTTTGTCGCCACGCAACTGTTGTAATGTAAGCATATCGTGTCTAATTTTTGAAATTCTCGTAATATTCTGCAAAATTAACAAAAATTTGTGTGATTGTGCCAAAACGAGCCAATAAATTAGTAACTTTGTGGCAAATGAGCGCTGTAGTACGAAATATTGAACTGCTTGCCCCTGCAAAAGATCTACAATCGGCTGTCGATGCCGTCGATTGTGGAGCGGATGCGGTGTATATAGGTGCAGCTCAGTTTGGAGCTCGTTATGCCGCTACAAATTCGGTTGAGGATATTGCCAAGGCCGCAGAGTATGCCCACCGATTTGGCGCTAAGGTCTACGCTACGCTAAATACCCTGCTTTTTGACGATGAGATTGATGCCGCTAAGGCTCAGGCTGAGGCCCTTGTGGCTGCGGGTGTAGATGCGCTTATTGTGCAGGATATGGCCTACTGCCGTATGGGGCTTGGCGTCCCTCTGCACGCCTCTACGCAGACCGCCTGCTCGACTATTGACCGCGTGCGATTTTTTGAGGATGTGGGCTTTGAGCGTGCAATCCTTGAGCGTAACCTCTCGGGTGCGGAGATAGAGTCAATCTGCCGCCAGAGTAGTATAGAGATTGAGGCCTTTATCCACGGTGCAATCTGTGTCTGCCATAGCGGACGGTGCTTCTTGTCGCGCTCTATGAGCGAGAGAAGTGGCAACCGAGGCCAGTGTAGCCAGCCGTGTCGACTGCAGTATGACCTTACAGACGGTCGCGGTAATATATATATAAAAGGTAAGCACCTGCTATCGGTTACAGACCTTGATCTCTCGCAGCGAATCGGAGATATGCTCTCTGCGGGTGTCAACTCCTTTAAGATTGAGGG
>JAFOYS010000300.1 GCA_017391435.1 Alistipes sp.
GTACTATCCATCGCTGGGATTTTTGCCGAGCGGAATATCTACCGCGTTCTGACGATTATATTGAGGAGATTACTACCTTTTGATTACAAAATAGTACCCAGAGGTAGCGGAGTGCAAATTTGTAGCACATCCCTCAAAAATCAGTGGTGGCTGTAATTTAGTACTATCCATCGCTGGGATTTTTTGCCGAGCGGAGTATCTACCGCGTTCTGACGATTAGATTGAGGATATTACTACCTTTTGATTACAAAATAGTACACAGAGGTAGCGGAGTGCAATCTCAGATTTGCCAATAGCAAAAAAAATAGCGAGAAGATCTTCTCGCTATTTTTTATTCAAACTTATACTCCTCTGCACCTCGGAAGCCAAGAAGTAACTCCTTGATTTTTAGGCGTTTTTTACCGGCTATTTGGATATCGTCAATATAGACAATACCGTCCGCGCAAGTGACGCCCATATACTTTTTACCATCGGTAACTACCCTACCAATCTCTGTAATACCTGATTTTGGCTCAAAGTGCACCTCAAAAATCTTTGCGCTACCAGCCTCTGCACCATCCTTTGTAAGGCGGCTCCACGCTGCCGGGTATGGAGATAGTCCACGCACAAAGTTTACGATATCCACTCCGTTTTTGCTCCAGTCAATAAGGCAATCATCCTTGAAAATCTTTGGTGCTGGGCGAAGGTTATCATCGCTCTGTGGTTGTTCAATAGGTGTAATATTGCCCTCTGCAATGCGGTTTACGCTATCTATAACAAGGCCTGCACCGATAGTCATCAGTCTGTCGTAGAGCGTGCCAACTGTGTCATTTTCAGCGATTTGCTCGCGCACCTGCCCTATTATTGCACCCTTGTCAATTTCGTGGTTAAGAAGAAATGTAGTAACGCCGGTCTCTGTATCACCGTTGATAATTGCCCAGTTGATTGGTGCCGCACCGCGATACTGTGGTAGCAGTGATGCGTGCAGGTTGAATGTTCCGAAGCGAGGCATAGCCCAAACAACCTCTGGAAGCATACGGAAGGCAATAACAATACCCAAGTCTGGTTTTAGCTCGCGCAGAGCTGAGAGAAACTCCTCGTTACGCAACTTCTCAGGCTGCAGAATAGTCTGGATGCCCAGTTCGCGCGCTGCAACCTTTACATCGCACTCGTGTACTTTCAGTCCGCGACCAGCCTGACGGTCTGGGGTTGTAACAACACCAACAACATTGTATCCACCCTCTACAAGGGCTTTAAGTGATGGTACGGCAAACTCTGGCGTACCCATAAAAACTATACGAATATCCTTTGGATTCATACTACTTCTTCTTATTAATTTTATCCTGCCACTTCTGCGGTAACTTGGCTACAACCCAATCTTTGCAAACCTTATACTTGCCCAGATACCAGTCAAAGTCGAGCAGCGCGGAGTCGTTTGTAGCCGTATTTGTAAGGTATACGGCAAGCGGGAAGAGCACTATAGATGAAATCCACATACCGAGCAGTGAGCTCCAAGTACCCTCCTTTGCCATCTTCTCGCCAGACATACTGATAATGTAGTAGATAACAAAGAAGATTACAGAGATAACAATTGGCGTACCCAGACCACCTTTGCGGATAATTGCACCAAGAGGTGCACCGACAAGGAAGAAGATAAATATAGATACAGGTAGTGCCAACTTACGGTGCCACTCATTCTTGTTGCGGTATAACTGGTTTAGTGCCTCCTTAGATGTGGACTCATCAAAAGAGAAGCTGTTGCGTGCAGAGATTGCGCTCTGGCGGGCATTTGAGTATACCTTTTGCTTCTGTCGAGTGGTAAGTGAAGACAGGGAATCCAAAAGGTACTTTGCATAAACCTTCTGTGAACGGTCTATCACAATGCTGTCAGGTGGAGATATTGCATCTGGGTCTTTGATAAATATCTGGTCGCGCAACAGTGGGTTGTAAGCCGTTGTTGTTGTACGGTTTACGGCCATCTCTAACGAGTCGATATTGTGCTGCAACTCGTTGATATTCAGCGTCTGGCTACTTCCGCTAAAGAGATTTTCATCTGAACGCTCAAAGTCAAAGCCGGTCATTGGAATCTGTCCATCCTGTCGCTCAAAGGTGTGTCGGCGAAGCGAACTCTTTGTATACCATTGGCTGCCGCGTGTATGCTCATATGTTGAGCCTTGGAAAAGAGTGACAAGTAGGTATCTCTTATCTTCGCTTAGGCGAATATATCCAGAGTCAGCAATAGTCGTTGTCATATTACCGCCAGACGAGCGGTTGTCGTATATCAACACACCTGTAAGTAGTTTAGACTCGGGGTCTTGATGCTCAACACGAATACTCATATTGTCAATACCGTTAAAAAAGAGTCCATCTTGAAACTCCAGAGCCTGATTCTGACGCTGGATGTCGTGGATAATACTGAACATCTTTTTATTTGAGTACGGTGCTAAGTTGTTGATAATAAAGAAACTACCAATAGATATAAGGACAACTACAAAGACAAGCGGACGGACAATTTTTAGCAGAGACATACCTGCAGACTTCATAGCTAGCAGCTCGTAGTTCTCGCCCAAGTTTCCCATTGTCATAATTGTTGCAAGCAGCACGGCAAGAGGTAGACCCATCTGGATCATATTTACCGTTGCATACATAATCAGCTCAATGATAATAGCGGCGTCAAGACCTTTACCTACCAAGTCGTCAATATAGCGCCACACGAAGTTCATCATCAGAATGAAGATGACGATAAAAAATGTGGCAAACATTGGACCAATGTAGGACTTGAGTATAAGTTTATATATTGTCTTCATTATCTATTAACGACTATTTTCGGGTGCAAAGATAATAGTTTTACTAAATAAGTCAATCGTATTACTCAAAGCACGCCAGGCAAAGTTACGATATTTTAACGAATTTTCAATAGTTCTTAATAATATATATAGTATAAAAACTCTAATCGTAGGAAACTATTAGGTGGTAAATTGTAAGCAAAATGTGGTGTTGGTATAAGATTTTAATCAAAAACTTAGCAAATTGTTAATATTGATTAGTTCTTTTGTGCTTGTTTTACAATAAAAAGTCGTATCTTTACCGCGAATAAACATTTTCTAACTTAATTAATGCTTATGAAGAAATTTTTACTTCTGATCTGTGGTCTGTTTATCTGCTACGCAGCAGGTGCACAGACAATCGTATCGGGTAAGGTTGTCGACGAGGCTAATAAGCCGATTATCGGAGCCTCTCTCTTCGTTCCAGGTACGACTATGGGTACAAGCACTGATGTGGATGGTACATTCTCATTCACAACTCGTGGTACCGTAAAACAAATCCAGATTACTTGCATCGGTTACAAGAGCGTTACTCTTGATGCGGCAATCAGTGGTGCAAAGTATGACCTTGGCACAGTTACTCTTGCTGCTGAGGCGATGGCTATGGAGGATGTGGTAATCACACAGTCTGTAGCTGTGGCTCGTAAGACCCCTGTTGCAGTATCAACAATCAATCTCGAGGAGCTCGAGTTTAAGATTGGTGGTATGGAGTTCCCAGAGGTGCTCAAGTCTACTCCAGGTGTTTATGCTACCAAGGATGGTGGTGGCTATGGTGACTCTAAGATCAATATGCGTGGTTTTAAGAGTGCCAATGTCGCTGTTATGATCAACGGTGTGCCTGTAAACGATATGGAGTGGGGTGGCGTATACTGGTCTAACTGGGCTGGATTGTCTGATGTAACTCGCTCTATGCAGACTCAGCGTGGTATGGGTGCATCTAAGGTCTCTTCTCCAACTGTTGGTGGTACTATTAACATCGTGACTAACTCTATTGACGCTAAGCGTGGTGGTACAGTCTCTTACGGTATTGGTAATGACGGTGCTAACACTATGTCACTCAGCCTCTCAACAGGTCTTAACAAGAACGGTTGGGCTATGAGCTTGTTGTTTGCTAAGCGTTGGGGTGATGGTTATATTCAGGGTACTGGCTATGAGGCTTACAACTGGTTTGCTAATATCTCAAAGCGTATCAACACTAAGCA
>JAFOYS010000301.1 GCA_017391435.1 Alistipes sp.
AAGGAAAGAAAAAATCACTAACTTCCCTAAATTCCCTAAACTCCCTAAACTCTCTGTCTGCGTCAGCCAGCTAATGGCTAATGGCCAACGGCCAACGGCCGTTAACGAAGTGACGACTGACGAAACTATAGGGTTTTCGTCGTCGTCAGTCTTTCGGGAGTCTCGGGGGTAGGGAAATTAAGGAGATTAAGGAGTTTAAGGAAAAATAAAATCACTAAATTCCCTAAACTCCCTAAATTCCCTAAATTCTCTGTCTGCGTCAGCCAGCCAATGGCCAATAGCCAATAGCCAACAGCCCGTTACAAAGTGACGACTGACGAAACACTAGGGTTTTCGTCGTCGTCACCTCCGTTAACTGTCTCTGTTCTGCGAAAATTTGGAAATCGGCAAATAATTACTATCTTTGCACTGACACACGCAATGTTTTTTTGGACTATGTTGACTTATTGCGCGGTATTTTTATTGCTCATTGTGGCCTATCTTTTAGGTTCTATACCGAGTGCTGTCTGGATTGGCAAGCACTACTTTGGTGTCGACATTCGTGAGCACGGCAGTAAGAATGCTGGCGCGACTAATATGCTCAGAGTCTTAGGTTTAAGGGCCGCCTTGCCCGTCTTTGTGATAGATTTTTTGAAGGGTTTTGTGGCTGTGACTCTTATGGGTTTTGTAAGGCTCAATCCCGAGTTCTCTCAGGCGTGGGTTATCAACCTGAAGATAGTTGCCGTAGCGGCATCGGTAGTAGGGCATATATTCCCCATTTTCGCTGGTTTTAGGGGCGGAAAGGGTGTGAGTACCCTTATTGGTGCGGTGACGGCGGTGCAGCCAAATTTGGCCTTTTTGTGCTTTGCGGTGTGGGTTGTAGTGTTTGTTTTTACCCATTATGTGTCGCTTGCGAGCATTGTTGCGGGGTGTTGCTTCCCCGTTTTTGTGGTTATATTCTCCACGACGCTCTATAACCGTTATGGCGACTTTTCGTGGATATTTATAATATTTTCTCTATCTGTGGCGTTAATGCTACTGTGGACACACAGGGCAAACATAGGTAGACTGCGTAGGGGTGAGGAGAGTAAGATTCACCTCTGGAAAAAGAAGAGATAACACCTTAATATTTTATATTGTACTATGGTTGAAAAAAACTTAATTAAGATGTATGAGCAGTCGTTTCGCGAGAACCGCGAGATGAGTGCTGTAACTGACTACTTTACGGGCGAGACCTACTCTTACTACGGTTTTGCTAAGGAGATTGCTAAGTTGCACATTATGTTTGACGAGGCTGGCATTAAGCCTAAAGATAAGATTGCTCTTGTTGGTCGTAACACTCCGCGCTGGTGCGTTGTCTATATTGCGACAATGACCTATGGCGCAGTTATTGTGCCTATCCTTCAGGACTTTACGCCGACAGACATCCAGCATATTGTAAACCACTCTGAGAGCCGATTGCTCTTCCTCACTGACTCCTACTGGGATAGCCTTGACGAGGACCAGATGCCAGATGTTGAGGCGGTAATGTCGCTTACAGACTACCACGTAATCTTTGAGCGCGGTGGCGACAAGATGACCCGCTGCATCAACCAGATGACCGAGAACTACCGCAAGCGTTACCCTCGTGGCTTTACTGCTGACGATATTAAGTATGCCGATGTGCCAAACGACCAGCTGATACTTCTCAACTACACATCGGGTACTACAGGCTACTCTAAGGGTGTTATGCTTACTGTTAACAACCTGACTGCCAATGTGATGCATATCTCTGTGATGGGCGACCACTCTAATAATCTTTACTTCCATAAGGGTGGCCGTACGCTCTCGTTCTTGCCACTTGCACACGCCTTTGGTTGCGCTGTGGACTTCCTTACTCCGTTAGCCGTTGGTGGACATATCACCCTGCTGGGTCGTATTCCAGCGCCGAAGATTCTGCTTGCTGCAATACAGAAGGTTCAGCCAGAGGTTATCTGTGCTGTGCCAGTGCTCTTGGAGAAGATTTACCGTAAGCAGATTATCCCACTGCTTGAGAAGGGCCCTCTGAGCATCGCTATGAAGCTCCCACTTGTCAACGAGGTTGTCTTTGCACAGATTAAGAAGAAGCTTCTTGACTCATTTGGTGGTAACCTACGCATCCTTGTGCTTGGTGGTGCACCTGTAAACAAGGAGACCGAGGCCTTCCTTCAGAAGATTCACTTCCCATTCACTATCGGTTACGGTATGACCGAGTGCGGTCCGCTGATTAGTGTTACACCAGACCCACGCGACTTTAAGCTTACCTCTTGTGGTATGTACCTCAAGAACTTCCTCGATGTTCGTATTGACTCATCAGAGCCTCAAACAGTTGCTGGCGAGATTCTTGTTCGCGGAGAGAATGTTATGATGGGCTACTACAAGAACGAAGAGGCTACATCTGCCGCTATTGATAGCGAGGGCTGGCTCCATACGGGCGATATGGGAACAATAGATCTTGACGGCACGCTCTATATCCGTGGTCGTTGCAAGACAATGATTCTTACGGGTAGTGGTCAGAACATCTACCCAGAGGAGATTGAGGATAAGCTCAACAATATGCCACTTATCCTTGAGTCGCTTGTTCTTGAGAACGATGGCAAGCTCTATGGCCTTGTTGTGCCAGACTTTGAGACCTGCGAGCGCGAGGGTATTGACCGTGCGGCCCTTGAGGCAATTATGGCGGAGAACCTCAAGCAGCTCAACTCTCAGATTGCTGCCTACGAGCGCCTTGTCTCGATAACTATCTACCCATCAGAGTTTGAGAAGACACCAAAGAAGAGTATCAAGCGATACCTCTACAATGTCTCCAAGTTAGGTATTGAGTAGTTTGTTTTTTATGGGACGGGGGCAGTTTTGCTCCCGTTCTTTACCTATGGCAACTCCAACGCTATGAAGATTATCAACAAGCAGATTACTAAGCAGATAATTGGCGAGAATGTGCTCTACGCCTTTGTCTTTGTCTCTGTCTACCTCATCCCTATCCTAAACTCGTTTATGATGGCCGAGGAGCACTTGGACTTTTATAATAAGGTCTTTTTGGCGTGGAGCATTATTACACCATACTTGGGTCTGTTTCTGTTTAATAACTATCTTCTCATCCCACTGCTTCTGAATAGGGGCAGGGCGGCGTGGTATGTAGCCTCTGCGGTTGTTGTTACCACCACTGTTTTTGCCTTTATTGAGATGTTGGAGCGGTACCACATTATCTCTGACGGTTATACAGATGTGGGTGTGCTGCCCCATCAGGCAACCCTCTCTGACCTTGCTTGGTACTGGAATATTCTCCTCTGTATCTTTATGTTTGCTACCAATATAGGCATCAAGAAGTTTTATGAGTCGATGCAGAAGGACGAGGAAAACGAGCGCCTTGCTCGCGAGAATGTTGAGGCGGAGATGTACTACCTGAAGTATCAGATAAATCCCCATTTTCTGATGAATACGCTCAACAATATCCACGCCCTTGTAGATATTGATGCCCAGAGCGCCAAGCGAGCAATCATAGAGCTGTCAAATATGATGCGCTATGTGGTCTACGAGTCGAGTGCCGAGACCATTCCTATAACAACAGAGATAAAGTTTGTTGAGACCTATATTGACCTTATGCGTGTGCGCTATAGCCAGCAGATAGATATCCGACTGAACTATCCAGAGTCGCTACTTGCGGGGCTATCTATCCCGCCACTTGTGCTGATAGTCTTTGTTGAGAACGCCTTTAAGCACGGAGTCTCTCGCCGACACAACTCATTTATCCATATCGATATTAGCGTTGAGCAGCAGAACTTTGTAGCGGTTATCCGCAACTCTGTGCACCCTACAGTAGAGCAGAAAAAGGGTATCGGCCTTGAGAATGTCCGCCGACGATTAGAGCATATCTACGGCAGCAGCCATAGCCTTGAGATAGAACGAAATTCTGAGAGTTATTGTGTAACATTAAAACTACCTGTTACTTATGAATCTTAAGTGTATTGTTATTGATGACGAGCCTCTTGCCCTTAGGCAGATGGTCGCTTATCTCTCTCGTGTGCCATTTCTGGAACTTGCCGAGAGCTTTGATAATGCCGTGGATGCGAGGAGCTACCTTCAGAGCACCGAGCAGAGAGTAGACCTCATCTTTGTGGATATAAATATGCCCGAACTGAGCGGTATAGACTTTGTGCGCTCGCTTGTAAAGCCGCCGATGGTTATCTTTACTACTGCCTACTCTGAGTACGCTATTGATGGCTTTAGGCTTGAGGCTATAGACTACCTGCTTAAGCCTATTAGCTTTGAGGTCTTTGAGCGCGCAGCAGTTAAGGCTCAATCGTTAGCGCAACTGCTCTCTCTTCGTGATAGCGCCAAGAGCGAGGATCTGCCAGCCTGCGAGCAGAGCAGCGAGAAGGAGTGCATCAGCGTCCGTGCAGACCATAAGACGACCCTTGTCCGCTACACAAATATCATCTACCTTGAGAGTGCTGGCGAGTATGTCCGCCTCCACCTTGCCGATGGTAGTAAACTTGTCACCCTCTTTAGACTCAAGAATATGGAGAGCACACTGCCTGCAGAGCGCTTTGTGCGTGTCCACCGCTCGTTTATTGTCAACCTTGAGCATATTACGGGCTACACAAAGGGGCGAGTATTCCTCTCAGGGGGTGAGTATGTGCCTATTGGCGAGAACTATAAGGAGGCCTTTGCTGCTATAACTCAGCGTCTGGGGTAGGGTAGACCATCGTGGGGAAAGAGCGCATTGTCGTGTATTTCCCCTCTTTGTACTCAACACAGAGGTGCTTGTGACCATTTGTCAGTACGATATACCGTGCGCCAAGAACTGCGTTGTATCGCACCGCTTGAGCAAACACAGCCTTGTCTATGTCAATCTCTGGTGCCTTACACTCTACAAGTATCGTAGGGCGGAGAGTGTTGTCTATAACCACAATGTCGGCCCTCTGTGCCGTGCCGTTAATCTTTACCGAGTACTCCTGAGCTATTGAGTGCGGTAACACCCCGCAGTGAGATATCAGAAAGGCAATGACATAACGCCTCACCTCCTCCTCTGGTGTGAGTAGCAGGTAGACAGACCGTAGCGGGTCCCAGACATAGGTCTGACCGCCCTCTACCTTTGTCACCATCTCTATGGCAGGGAAATTGATTTGATGTTTTGCCATTGTTGCCAATTATTTACTATCTTTGTGGCAAAGATACTAAAATTATGAAGATTATACTACTTCTACTCGCTATATTTGCTCTTGATAGGGCTACTGCCCAGAGCCTTGTTCTCCCTTATGAGGGCGCAGAGCCTTTCCGCACTGCAGTTATCCCCTATGGCCGTGCTACTGATGCTGTGGCTGGCGATGCTGCTCGCTCTAACTATGTTGCCAAGCTGGCCGAGTGGAGTGTTAGTGAGGATGGTAAGCAGTACAGTACAACCTTTGCTGTGCCCGTCTGGTGGCTTAACCGCCAGACTATCGTGCGTGTAGGTCGCTCGAGTGCTGCCTATCAGGTGCTTGTTGATAATCGCGTTGTGGGCAGTGCCTGCAGTGGTGCAACGCCTGTAGAGTTCAATATCACCAAGCGAGCCACTGAAGCTCGCCATACCCTTACTATCCGCCAGATAGATGCTCATCAGAGCCGTGTTAGCGAGTCTACGGCCCTTAAGCCCCTTGTTGAGGATGTTGCGGTTATTTGCCAGCCCACTATCCGTGTTAGGGATATAGAGCTCTCTACAACCCTTAACGATGCTGGTGAGGGCGTAGCACAGTTCTCCGTGGCTGTTAAGTGCGATGCCCTGAATGCTAAGCGCGCCCGTATAGGCTATACAGTCCACCTTAACGATACCACTGTTGTTGCTAAGGGCTATAGCGATATCGGCCTTGATATGCGCCGTGAGGATACAGTCCGCTTCGTTGCTCGCATCCCGCAGAGTAGCCTCTGGAGCCCCGAGAATCCACATCTGATTACCGTAGAACTTGAGAACCGTATCGATAACCGCCCTGCGGAGTATTTGCGACGCAACTTTGGTGTTAGATCTGCCGATGTTGTTGATGGTCGCTTGATGATAAATAATCGCCCTGTAGAGCTTAAATTACGCGATTATGACCCCTCAAAGCCTGTTGCTGAACAGGTCACTGCACCATATAACGGAGTGGTTATTCCGGCCTATTACGCTACAGACGCTCTGCTTACTCAGTGCGATAAACAGGGCGCAGTAGCCTTCGTCCGCGCAGATATCGATACCCGTAACCACGCTACCCATATCCGCCGAGGCGGTAACCCGAGCAACGACCCGTTCTGGCTCAATACCTACCTTGCTCTTAACCGCGCAGCATACTATACCACCCGCTGCCACCCATCAGCTCTGGGCTATATCTATGCCGCTGGAAATACTACGGGTATAAACGCCTACGAGAGCTACCTGATGCTCAAAACTGTTGAGCCTCGCCTGCCGATACTCTACGAGGGGGCAATGGGCCAGTGGTGTACTGATAAAATTAATTTCCGCTAATTGCCTGATTCTTAAAGCGTTGATAACAAACCGAACTTTTTTCTGAAAATTTTTAACAATTTTTTCTCAAAAAAGTTTGCACAAATAAAATTTTTGCTCTATCTTTGCACTCGCAATCAGGAAATAACACCGTTTGCAACACGATGCCTCTTTAGCTCAGTTGGTAGAGCACGACACTCTTAATGTTGGGGTCCAGGGTTCGAGCCCCTGAGGGGGTACAGAAGCGAGAAACGAAAGTTTCTCGCTTTTTTTTGTTCCCACTCGGGCGAGAACCCTGACTACGGCTCACTGAAATTTTTTGTAGGTGAATTTTGAAATTTTGGGGTAAAGTTACTATATTTACATATCAAATGTGGGCCCGAAGTGCGAGGGTTGCTTGGTGCCTATTATTAGTAGGGTTGATGGAACAGTATGTTTAACGGTTGTAAAGTTGCTATGTAGGATGGGATTTAGCGATTTGTTTAGTGGGTTTAATAAGCGTCATATGGCCGCTTCAAGGCGGGTTGTAGGCAGAATAAAAGAGATTTTAGGCGCACCGTATCGTGCTAAGGCCAAGAGTTTTATGAAGGAGGAGAATCGCGTAGCAATTATTGTACTGTTTGTGATTATTGCTGCAGCGATTGTTGTTGGAGATGCTATACCGGCATTTGTCTTTGGGCTTATTTGTGCCGCTGTGGGTGGGGCTGTTATATGTTATATTATTGTTAAGAACGATTTGTGGTAAATATTGATTAAATAGTGCACTTTATGGGTAAAGGATTGATTATAAGTCACTTCGTTGTTGATGGCGACAATGCCGAGCGAGTGTACAACATCTTTGCAGAGTCGCACTTTGTGAAGAGTCACAACGCTTTGGGCTTCAATACGCAGATTGAGTTCAACTATACTGACGGCATTTTGCGCATTGAGGAGTGCACAGAGGCAAACTCTTTGGTGGAGGAGTTGCTCACCTTCTTTGTGGGTTGTGACAACTTCTACTTCCTCACCGAATATATTGAGGATGGGGTCGTGCAGGGCTACGATACAAACGACGGAGAGGGAAGATACTTTATCCGCCCACCTAAGACCGAGTATGAGCTGAAGCAGGGGGAGAGACTTACAAAGAGAGCAGATGAGGTTGGTGGTGATATTCCATTTTAATAAAAGATAATATAATAAATTGTTAAATAGACTATTATGAGTGTTCTTTGGAGTTTGTCGTTGCGCGCGAAGAGTGCCGACGACACGGCTAAAATCAACGAATATGCAAAGGAGCTTAACCAGAAATACAACTTTGAGTTATACACAGAGGAGTATGGCGGTTTGGAATTCTTTGACTGGGGATTTCGTTATGAAGATATAGATAGCGACAAAGTAAAGCTCGCCGAG
>JAFOYS010000302.1 GCA_017391435.1 Alistipes sp.
AGATTTATATCGTCAAGAACCACCTTGTCGCCAAAGGCCTTTGAGAGGTGCTCAATTTTAATGATTGTATCGTTGTTGGTAACCATTTTATTTGTGTTTGCGGATTGTGTCGGTTAAATTAAAGTGATATGTTGCACCAATGCTCAGAGCAAGGCTCTTTGAATGGGTGTTTGCTGCAATAACTGCGTGTAGACGAAGATCTTTGCTACTGCGAAGAGGGTAGTAGTTTACACCGCCACCGTAAAATGCAAAGGATTTTGACGATAGGTCGGTAGGCATAAAACAAAAGTCATCCTCATAACCAAAAATATCAAGACCTGTGCGGTGTTCATAACCTCCTTTGACAAATAGCTCAACCTTATCTTTGAGCGTGTAACCAAACTTGCTAACAACAGAAAACTCGTGGTTTGACTCTTTGCCGTAACCGTCTCGCCAGCCACAGTTAAGGTGCTTATACATCAAATCTATCTCTGCGGCAAAATTACCAACGAAGAATCCATTACCAAGTGAAGCAATCTTGATAAAGGTGCCTGGCTCATACTCTATAAGGTTTGCTGACCAAATCGGAGCAAAACAACCATACTCACCGTACCAGATAAATGAGTAGCTAAAAAGTTTGCTCTTGAAGGGATACTCGCCAAAAGGAGAAGTACCAAACTGTAGGGCTACAGTAGAGGCCTCATCCTTTGTCGTGTATTCAACCTTGCCACCCCACTGATAGATGGTGCAATTGTTCCAGAATGGTGAACAGAGAATAGCGTGTTGTTCGATGTCAAGCGGATCCAGTTCGTATCCGCCGATTGAGATCATATCCTTACCAACAGTAAAGGTAAATCTACCGACACTATAGCTTAGTGTTAGGATGTCGATAAAATCAAAACTGTCAGAACGAAAAGCATTCTGATAGAGTGATTTGGTGTCGGTACTGACCCAGTGGTTGCTCATATAGTAGGAGAAGTTGTTGCCTACTGAGCCTTCTAAAAGAGTGTAAAGGGAAGATGTGCCGAAATCCACACCAGAGTACCCCCCACCGCCTGTTCGGATGTAAGGGTTGACTTCAAATCGAGGCGAGATTATCAGCGTTGGAATGTTGCCTGATGCCTCAGCCTCTTGCGAGTAGGTACAAAAGTAGCATAGTGCAGCTACTGTCAGAGCAAGTATTTTTTTCATTTCCCATAAAAAATAAAAGATGGTTCTGGGTGCAAATATAACAAAAAATCTATCATTTTATCGTTTTGGGATAGAATAATTACCAATTTTTACGCAAAATTGAGCATAAAGGTTGGTATATTTAGTTTAATATTGTATCGCACAACTTTTTTTTATATCTTTGCACTGTTAAGAGTAATGCTATGAAACAGAATCTATTTTTAAACAAGGTGACTTTGTACGGAGCTATTTTGGGCTTTGTAATGCTCGCTTCACACATCTTTGAGCAGTGTGCTGTGGTCTATGGCGGGAGTGTAAGTTGGTACTCGGCAATGGGTATTGAGTATTTGGTAGCAGTGGTTGTCTATATCTGGATGCTCTATCGTTTTGCAAAGAGTTACTCGCTTGAGGTCCTCTCTGAGCAGGGCGAAGTCAAGATGTTTAGCTTCGGTGCAGGTTATGGTTTTATCATCTCTGTATCATCCCTCTCTGGCGTAATTGTAGGCTTGGGTCGTTATATTCTTCACAACCTGGTTATTGGCCACAGTGAGTATACAAAAGCTATGATCTCATCTCTGCAGTCAATCCTTAAGGCAAATCCTGAGACTGCATCTATGATGAGTACTTATAACCAGATTTTTGCACAGATGTCGTCACAGCCTGAACCAACAATATTCCAGACTATATTCTCATCTGTTTGGGGGTATTTTATCTCGGCAGTATTGGTGGGTCTTATTATCGCTGCAATGATCAAGGTAGAGCCAAACATTTTTGGAAATTCTAATAGTGAGCAGTAATGGCTTTGGATATTTCGGTTGTCGTACCACTCTATAACGAGCAGGAGTCACTTCCAGAGCTTGTGCAGTGGATAGATAGAGTTTGTAAAACTCAGAGCCTGACCTACGAGATTGTTATGGTAGACGATGGCTCAAACGATGACTCTTGGCAGACTGTTGAGAGTTTAAAGCAGATATATGGTGATAGAATCAAAGCTATTCACTTTATGCGTAACTATGGTAAGAGCGCAGCTCTCTATTGCGGCTTTGAGGCTGCTGAGGGTGAGGTGGTCTTTACTATGGATGCAGATCTGCAGGATTCGCCTGACGAGATACCGGCTATGCGTCGTATGATTACAGAAGAGGGGTATGACCTTGTCTCTGGCTGGAAACGCAAGCGCTATGACCCAATTGGTAAGCGTCTGCCGAGTAAGTTCTTTAATTGGACAGCGCGCACGGTGTCAGGTATCAAACTGCACGACTTTAATTGCGGGCTGAAGTGTTATCGCAAGAGTGTAGTCAAGTCTATTGAAGTCTATGGCGAGATGCACCGATATATACCGATTCTTGCAAAAAATGCGGGCTTTAAGCGTATCGGTGAGAAGGTTGTTCAGCACCAGGCGCGTAAATATGGAGTCTCTAAGTTCGGAATGGAGCGAATGGTCAAAGGCTATCTTGATCTTATCTCTGTGACCTTTATGTCGCGATTTGGTCGCTCGCCAATGTACTTTTTCGGAGGTTTAGGAACGCTGATGTTTCTCTTAGGCGGTTTTACTACTTGCTGGGTTATAGGTAGCAAAATCTATAAGCAGATTATGGACTTACCTCTGCGTGCAGTTACAGACCAACCACTGTTCTACTTAGCGATACTTACAATCATTCTCGGTGTTCAGCTCTTCTTGGCTGGATTTTTAGGAGAACTGATAAATAGAAATTCAAGCGATAGAAACAAATATTTAATTGATAAAAAGTTATGATTCAGCGAATACAAACTCTCTACCTTATGGCCGTTACACTGCTAATGGTTGTAACACTTATCTTTCCACTTGTCTTTATTGGTGTTGATGGTCATCAGGTGACACTCTCAGCCTTTACAATATCAGATGGTGAGGGAATTCTCTCTTATGCAACATCTTGGCTTGGTGCAGTGCTATGCCTTACTACTGCGTTGCCATTTGTGACAATTTTCCTCTACAAGAATCGTCAGTTGCAGATTCGCCTTTGCGGTGTGCAGTGTGCACTTCTTCTTGGTGCAGTTGTGCTTGTGGGTGCGTTTACATACTCGGTGTGCAACAATATCTTTGCAGACTTTGATATCACTTGGTCAAATCTTGCGTATAGATTCCCAATTATTATGCCGCTCATTTCGCTTGTGCTTACGCTACTTGCAATGCGCGCGATTCTAAGAGATGAGCTGCTTGTTCGCTCTCTTGATAGAATCCGATAGGGGAGTCGTTAAAAAAAGAAAATGCAGGCCCAAATTTTGGTCTGCATTTTTTTGTAGGTAAAGACTAAGGTCTATTCTACTATTCTTACCATTACCCAGCCTGTAACTACTCCCTCAAACTTAACTTTTCTATCGTTGATTGAGGCTTTACAATTAACGTAGTAAGAACCTGGATGAGCATCTCCAACAGTAAAAGTATGTTTATAAGGGGATGAAGTAACTGTTATAACCTCATTATTATATAGTTCAAAATCTACATTCCAGTCATATTTTTGATACTGAGTTTCGGGAGTGAAAACCAGCTCCAATTCATCACCGGCTTTAATATCTAACATATCAACGCTACT
>JAFOYS010000303.1 GCA_017391435.1 Alistipes sp.
CACAGCGCCGCAATGGTTGCCGATGCGGTGCACTCGCTATCGGACTTTATAACGGACATAGTGGTGATTGTCTTTGTCTCTATAGCTGGCAAGCCTGAGGATAAGGACCACGACTACGGCCACGGCAAGTATGAGACTCTTGCCACAGCAGTGATAGGTATTGTGCTCTTTTTTGTGGGCGTGTCGATACTGATTTCTGGCGTTCAGACCATTGTTGATGCACTAAATGGAGTGCCTCTGCAAGCGCCATCAGCTCTGGCACTTATAGCCGCAGTGGTCTCTATAGTGGTCAAGGAGATTCTCTATCACTACACCGTAAGGGCTGGTAAGAGGCTACACTCCCCATCTGTTGTTGCAAATGCGTGGCACCACCGCAGCGACGCACTCTCCTCTATAGGCACAACGCTCGGCATTGGCGGAGCAATAGTCCTTGGTGAGCGGTGGCGAATCTTGGACCCCATAGCGGCAGTTGTCGTGAGCCTATTTATCATAAAGGTTGCTATAGAGCTACTGAAGCCCTGCATAGATGAGCTGCTTGAGCGCTCCCTGCCTGACAAGATGGAGAGCCGCATACTGGAGATAATCCTCGCCACGCCACAAGTCTCATCGCCCCACCACCTCCGCACCCGCCGTATAGGTAGCTACATAGCCATTGAGGTCCATATCCGTATGGATGGCCGTTTGACCCTCTCTGAGGCCCATAGCGTAGCAAGCGATATTGAGAAGCGCATCAAGGCCGAGTTTGGAGATAGCACACATATCGGCATACATATGGAGCCGACTAAATAATGCAAAAGGGCTATAGATTTGATAATTCGCCACTTTTTAGTAACTTTGTCGCGTAATAGTATAGAAGATGGATATCAACAAGCTTTTCAGATTCGGATTTGGTCTCTCGTCAGAGAGTGCTGACAATGGCGGATACTACTTCCGTGATGCAGTACCTACTACAGAGGCCCCTATAGTGATTGTCTCTGCGCCGTGGGCTGTAACCTCTGCGGCGGGGCAAGGCTCTGTCTATACGCCCGATGCGATTATTGACGCATCTACCGCCACTGCGCTCTACGATGTTGTGACGGGCATATCTATAGAGGGTAAGGTTGCTACGGCAGAGGTGGACTACGACCTTCAGGAGAGCTCTCTACAGCTTGGTGGTGATGCTGCAAAGGTTGTTGCACATATTGAGGATGGCGGCGTGCTCTCGGGTGACTACTTTGCCCGCAAGGTTGTCCGCATAAACCTCGGCTTTAGAGATATGCACCGCAGTGTCGGCAAGCGCGTGTTCCGCTTTGCAAGCAAGGGCAAGATTGTCGGCGTTGTGGGTGGAGACCACTCTGTAACCTTCGGTGCTGTGCGTTCAATCTCCTCTGTATACCCGCAGCTGGGTGTGCTCTTTATAGACGCACATAGTGACCTACGCCCCAGCGGTAAGATTTTTGACTACTCGCACCTCTCTGTAGCCCGCAATATTGTGGATGAGATTCCAGCAGTAAGTCGTCTCGTTCAGGTTGGTGTACGCGATATGAGCCTTGAGGAGTATAACTTTGCCGAGCAGCATCCGAAAATCACGATGTTCTGCCACGAGAAACTTACTGCCGAGCGATTCTCTGGTCGCAGCTGGGCTGAGGTGTGTGACGATGTTGTAGCCTCGCTACCAGACAAGGTCTACATATCCTTTGATATTGACGCCCTCTCGCCAGAGTGCTGTCCACACACAAAGCGCCCTGTAGCGGGCGGAATGACCTTTGACGAGGCTGTATGCCTGATAAACCGCGTAGCCGAGTCTGGCCGAGAGATTGTCGGCTTTGACCTAACGGAGATTGTCCCTGTAATGGAGTCTGGCGTAGATGCTACAGTTGGCGCACGAATGCTCGTAAAGCTCTCAGCGGCGGCTCTGCGCTCTAAAAAACAAGATTAGTTATAGTTATGAAGAATATTTTTTTACCACTACTCACAGCTGCGCTCTTCTGCAGCACCTTTTTCTCCTGCTCTCAGAGCAGCAACACCGTTGCCACCGAGGCAGACTCGCTGAGCTATGTTATAGGCCTTAGCGTAGGCCAGTCGCTTATTAAACTCGACTCTACGCTCAGTGTAGATGCCCTCTGTCAGGGTATTCGCGATGTATACAACTCTACCCAGATGATGACTTTTGAGGAGGGTCGCGACTACTACCTTGGTCAGCAGACCTACTTTGTCCACGAGAAGGCCGAGAAGTTCCAGGAGCAGTTCCTTGCGGACCTACGCAAATCTAACCGTGAGTTTGTCCGCCTACGCAATGGCGTAACCTACCGCATCCTGAAGCTCGGTGACCAGAGCGTGCAGTCACTCGTCTCTCGCGATACGCTACATCTTGCCCTTACAATCTACGACCAGAAGAGCAACATTCTTGTTCAGACAGACACCGTACAGACCGCCTACCGAGACCTTTTAGAGGGCCTTCGTGAGG
>JAFOYS010000304.1 GCA_017391435.1 Alistipes sp.
AGATTTTCTTCCTTCAATCTCTCATAAACATCTTTTCCCACAAGGAGTCCTGCCACATTTACCGAATGCCCGAAAAATTCGTTTTTACATTCGTAAACATTAAAGGTAAGACCCTCGAAATGATTCTCGGCAATCTTGGCCACTGTAGCGTGTCCAAGTCTACCCCACGCAGAGGCTGTTGATACCACCAACGCCACTGCACACAAAAGTGTTAAAATTCGCTTCATAGTCTATAGTTTTTTACTGTTTGACTTCTAATACCCAAGCTCGCGAATAGCTTATAAAGAGGTCGTATTTCATAGTTTGGATAATATATATGCAAAGGTAATAAAAATTTTGCGTCTATATCTATTCTGCTTCTATATTTTGCTTTAGTTCAAGTGCATCAAGTTCGCGCGCCATAAGTTCACGGCCAATCTGAGAAATCTCTGTAACCTTTGCATAGTGGGCAATATCGCCGTAGGCATCAAAGGACATACGAACCACAACATCTGGCGGGTATTGAGCAATTTTGGTCTGGGTTTGGTGGTGGTTCATAATGCTAAAGGAGCGGTCGATAATGCTCATATATGTATCTCCAAAGTCGTTCTCCGAGCGTGACTCTGCCGCTATGCGGAAGTCTCGGATACGACCCACAAGCTCCATAGCCCTACTACCAGCACTACGCAGACGCGAGAGTAGGCTGTCGGTTTGATTTGTCCTAAAATCGTTCATTATATCGTCGGCCTGCTCACGCGAGAGTTGATAAAACGCATCCTGAGCAGCAATCTCTACCTGCTCACGCACCATATCGGCACGAATCTCTGCCACATCCATAAAGTTTGTATCAAAAGCCACAAGCATATCCCCCTCTTTACGCACCGCGTGCTCTAAAGGCAGACAGTTGACCATACAACCATCAATAAGCAGACTCATACCGCGCTGAACGGGGCGAAAGAGCGACGGAATAGAGATAGATGCACGGATAGCATCAAAGAGTTTACCACTGCTAAAGAGCACCTCCTCGCCCGTGCAGAGATCTGTAGCCACAGCGCGGTATGGTATTGGCAGAGTCTCTATATCCACATCGGGAACAATCTCCTTTATAGCCTCCATAATCTTATCACCCTTGACAAAGTGATTTTTGCTTAAAGAGAAGTCCATAAGCGAAAAGACCGACCAACCATCAAGCTCTGTAAGCCAATGTTTAAACTCTGCAAGCCTTCCTGCAGCATAGACACCACCCACAAGCGAGCCCATAGACGAGCCAGCTACCGAGTGAATACCATATCCGCGATCAAGCAGCTCCTCAATAGCTCCGATATAAGCAAGACCTCTCGGACCACCACTTGACAGCACAAGTGCAACATCCTTTTTCATCTTAACAGCTATTTTACAAACTTATATAATATACAAAATTAGCCATTTTCCACTAAAGTACAAATGGCAAGGCACTCTTTTTGTACAACAGGGAGAAAAAAAGATTATGAGAAAGTTTTTTGCATATGCCATCCCAATAGTGTTATCTATAGCCATTGGAGCATTTGGTGCCTACATACAGTCGCCAGCTATCACAGAGTGGTATCCGACACTAGTAAAGTCGCCACTCTCACCACCCGCCGTACTTTTTCCAATAGTTTGGACAATACTCTACATACTGATGGGCATAAGTCTTGGCGCGATGGTAGCAAAGGGTGATATGTCACTTGTAAGGCTATGGCTTGTACAGCTACTTGTAAACTTTCTCTGGAGTGTAGCCTTCTTTGCGCTACACTCGCCACTGTTGGGGCTTATTGTAATACTGCTGCTTGATGTGCTTGTTTTTACATACACCATCTACGCCTTTGCCTCTAACACAACAAGCGCGTGGCTCTTTGTGCCGTATCTGCTATGGATACTCTTTGCCACATACCTTACAGGATATATCTACCTCAACAACCCAAGCCACTAACACAATTCAGGCACCCAAGCGTAACTCTTGAGTGCCTGAATTATAATAAGAGACAATATTACTCCTTCACGCAACGAACAGAGTATCCGCTACCGCGATAGTTACCCTGCACAGGGTTGATTACCGAGCCAGATAGCACCAGCTCAAGCACATCGCCATACTTTACAGACTCATAGTTACCCGTTGCACGATAGTAGCCCTTTACGCCCACATTTGTAATCTCACCAGCACCACTTGTACAGCCCGCAATTGGGTATACAACAACAGTAGAGCCATCTGTATATGTGCAGCAGTAAGTTGTACTATCAAAAATAAAGTTGCTACTTGTAAAGAACGATGTCTCAGCACCTTGACCTACATTCCAGTCATAACTTCCTGGCACCTTATAGCCCAGTGGACACGGATCATACATAGTCTTGCCGCCAGAGTTCCACAGTGCGTGGTTCTGTGTAGCAGTATCTGTTGTAAACCAGTCACGAGGGTCTTTATTCCTTGCAATAAGTTGCTGCGGATTTGCAATAGCATAGGCCTCTGGCTGAGCAGGAATTGTAGCTGTAACAGCTGGCCAAGTGCCTGTTGTAGCCACATATGTATTGGCATTTATAGCCGCAGCACCACGGAATGGATCCTTACGGCCAAACTGGTAGTAGAAGCCAATATTCAGCGGATTACCAGCCTCAGCGGCAAGGGCACCAAGATTACGGTCAAGCCATACAAGGTTGTTATAGTTCTGCTCCTTAATATCGTCACAGAGCCAGATGTGCCAACTCCAGAGGATATTACCCTGACAAGCCGCATCGTCATAGAGTGCAATCACTGCATTGCCCTCCTTAAAGCCATTTGCACCCGCAGTAAAGGTAATCTTACCATCTGCATATGCTACATTTGAGATCAGTTCATCATTTGAAGCTGGCGCTGTAGTTGTATTATAGCTACTCCAGAGCACCTTTGCACCCTTACCGTTAAGAGTTGCCGAAGTGATAGCCGAGCCTGCAGGGATATTTCCGTTACCCATAACATCTGCGCGGATAGAGTACTGTCCAGCCTTGTCAACAATATAGCAATTTGCTGCCTGCTCTGTTTGAGGCTTCTCAACCTCAAAATCGTAGTTCTCCTCAACACCCTCAAAGACAACTCGCTCGGCAATATCGCGGATAGTCTTGGCAAGATCTGCCTCAACACCACAGTTTGACACAGCAGAGCTAAAGCGGGTCTTGTAGATATAGAGATAGTTGATACAAGCCTTCATATATGCACCAGCACGGCTCTGGTGGCGATTATCAGAGAAGAGTAGATTTATCTTCTGCTCACGAGCCACACGGAAACCAAGTCCAATAGGGCTGACAATAATACCCTTATGGTCTACATCGCGCTGTAGCATCTCCAGACCTGTCTTAATCAGGTAGTCGAGCTTATCATAACTACCATAACCGCGATAGTTCTCGTAAGATACTGCCCAGGTGCGCTCATAGACAATCTGGCACGATGGAGAAGCTGCAAGTGTAAGGCTATTAATCTTATTACAAGCATCCAGGACCGCCTTTGAGCCGGTGTCAGCATAGAGAGCCGGATTTGGAGATGTATCCTGCAAGAATGCATAGTCATAACCACCCTGCTTGATTGCATCGAGTGACATATAGAGACGAATATGCTCCTCAAATGACTGACTACCCTTAACACCAATCACAGCATCAACCTGATGACCCTCAGTGCGGGCAATCTCCTTGAACATAAAGGCTGTACCAAAGTAGTAGGTAAACGAGTTACCGATAAAGAGCATACGCTTGCTATCAACAACAGGTACGGCATTAGGATAGTTAATCATATACATACCCATATATCCATTACCAGATGGCACGCGGATAGAGCCCTTACCCGCTGTAAGCACACGCAGACGCACCTTTACGCAACCGTCCGTAACAGGCTTTGACAGAGCAAAAGACTGTGTAAAGGTTACATTGTACGACTCATCCATAACACGACAGATAAGTGAGTACTTTAGACCAGGAATATCCTCTGCTGTACGCAGTGAACTCTCAACGCTCTTCCACTGACCATCATCCCAATACTCAAAGATATAGTACTTTGGAGTTGTTGAGTCCTTTGGACCAAGTGTACACATAAAGTCAATCTGCTCGCCCGCAGCAACGCCCTTTGTCGGAATAGCATAGAGCAGATAGTCACCCACGCCAAGGTTTCCAACACTCGCACCACTGCTTACAGCGTAACTAAGTGTATTTCCACTTGGAGCAACTACGCATAGCGTAGCGTTGCTATTGCGCGGTGTTACCACTCCATTGCTTGCCCACTTTGAGGTATCGGCAGTGGCAGACTGAAGCTCAAGACGCGCTGGAAAGGCCTCTGTGATAGATGTTAAATATGCAGGCTGGCTTACAGGAATATCAACACTCACGCCACTTGATACGCCTGTAACAGTTATTACGGCACTGCGCTCTGCTATTGAGAAGTTTGGCTCTGCCCAAATCTTTACAGCCTGCGCCTGACCCGCCTTAACACTCTTTGTACTCTCTACAATACCAAACCAAGGCTCTGTAGTAGTAACTGTCAAATCCTCACTTGTAGAGCCGATATAGACCGTAAGGCAATCCTTGCTCTGTGCTGCCAGATCAACGCTCTTAGGCGCTGTAAGACCCTTGATCTCTGTCTGAACAGCAATAACCTCAGTCGCTGCAATGCTATAAAGAGCACTGCGCTCTAATATGCACTTCTTGTCGCTGTTAATAACAAATGTCTTGCCCGTAATATCAACCGCTGTAAGTGTAAATCCAGACTCAAGAGTAGCTGGTAGAGTTGCAATATAGAACTTTGTAGGCTCATCCTTTGATCCGGACAGAGCCACGCCGTTACCCAAAGTAAGGGTAATACCGTCTACCGCATTACTACCTGGTGTAACAACAGGTGCCGAGCCATTTGTCGCAGTGAGTTTAAAGACTCCGGCAATCTTCTCACCACCATTTGCCTTAAGTTTGAGACTCTTGAGAGTTACATCCTTACCATAAAGCTCTACAAGCATATAGCTACATAGATTCTTGAAACTGAGGTGTCTATCGCTCTCAGATGTAGTTACAGCAACCATCATATTAGCACCCTTAGCAACAGAGTTCTCAACATAGCTCTGCTCTGATACGAGCGAGGTAGATATCTCACCCTGCTCTGTAATAGCCACAGCTCTGTTGTATGGGTAGACTGCATAACTCTTGCCCAGACTCGCACCAGAGACGCTCTGCGACCCCTCCTTTGCAAACTCGCCAGAGGTATCGCCCTGCTTGCCTATAAAGACATACTTACTGTTCTTAGTGGTCGAAAAGAGGCTTATCGCATCCGAAGCATTGTAGTGCAGAGCAAGATTCTCGTCCATATATACACGCGTAATCTCGTCATCAATAGAAGCGGTGTAATTTGCACCACTCGGCTCATCTACCGAAGTTGAATCATCATTATGAGTACAACCTACCAGTAGCAGCGCTGCAACCCAAATCATTAACTTTCTCATATCTCAATTTTTAAAATTATAGCATACTTGCTACAAATATAATAAAATACAACAAAAAAAATCCCATAAACTGGGACTTTTTTTTACTAAATAACCACATTTTGACAACTACTCAACTGCACAGGCAAGGCGGAAGCCGTACACTTGGCCACGATAATTTGGACTCATACCACTACGATAAGAGACTCTATAGTAACTTGCAGAGAAACTATTAAATGCTCCGCCACGACAGACTCTGCGAGAGCCACTACTTGCACCCTTAGGATTAGTCTGCGAGCTACCACTATATTCGCCTCTCCAGTCGCTACACCACTCCCAGACATTTCCAGACATATCATATATTCCAAGCTCATTTGGTCGCTTACCTCCTACTGTGTGCGGCTTTTCACCAGAGTTATCCGCACACCAAGCAACCTCAGTTAAGCTATTGCTGCCACTATACTTATAACCCTTACTCTTACTACCACCACGCGCGGCATACTCCCACTCAGCCTCGGTTGGCAGTCGGAACTTTTTACCTGTCTTCTCATTAAGTTTATGGATAAACAACTGAATATCATCCCAAGAGACGCACTCAACTGGAAGATTGTCGCCCTTAAGCCTACTAGGATTAATTCCCATCACAGCACGCCACTGTGCCTGAGTAACCTCATACTTGCCAATATAGTAGTCAGATAGAGTTACTGAGTGAGTTGGTTTTTCTAAACTATAGACATCTGACCCCTGCTCAGCTGTAGCACCCATAGTAAAAGTGCCACCCTTGACAAAGACCATATCAATGTCGCCAAAATCTAAACCTTTTTTAAGCGTAGCGTTTACTGTCGCCGTTTTACCCTCAGCGACTGTAACTGTCGCACTGTAAGGCTGATAGCCAGATTTTGAGACGGTAAGCTTATGCTCGCCGACAAGGATGTCGTTCAGTTTCACGGGCAGCTGACCTACCGTCTTACCATCAAGCACCACATCGGCATTAATCGGCGTACCCGAGACAATCAGCGAGCCAATAATAGGCGTAGGAGCAGGCAGAGTATAGCTCTGATGTGGCTGAGAGGATGTGATATGCTTTGAGAGTGTCATAGTCTTATATCCACTCCTCTTTGCCCCAAAGATATATGTACCAGAGGTGAGCGCACCCGACCAACGGCCAGTTCCCTTCATCACCCCATTGACCCAAATCTCGGCATTGTTTGCCACTGTAAGGGTAACCGTTGCCGCATCAGCACTAAGGCTAACACTCTTTGTCACCTTACTACCCGCAACGGTAAAGGTTCCGCTTTGACTGTGGTAGCCCGCAGCAGAGACCGTATAGTTGTATGTTCCACTATCAAGCACTACATTCATAGCTCCGTCAGTGAGCGAATAGTGCTGACCGTCTATGGTTACAACGGCGCTGCTCGG
>JAFOYS010000305.1 GCA_017391435.1 Alistipes sp.
GACCTTTGCCGCGGTCCACATATCCCACATACAGGCTTTATTAAGGCTATAAAACTTACATCTGTTGCTGGTGCATACTGGCGTGGCGATGAGAAGAACAAGATGCTGACTCGTATCTACGGTATCTCATTCCCTAAGAAGGCGATGCTTGACGAGTATCTAATGATGCTCGAGGAGGCAAAGAAGCGTGACCACCGTAAGCTCGGTAAGGAGCTTGAGCTCTTTACATTCTCTCAGCGCGTAGGTCAGGGTCTTCCATTGTGGCTTCCAAAGGGTGCAGAACTTCGTGACCGTCTGGAGCGTTTCTTGCGTAAGATTCAGAAGGAGCACGGCTACCAGCAGGTTATCACTCCGCACATCGGAAATAAGGATCTCTATGTAACCTCTGGTCACTATGCAAAGTATGGTAAGGACTCATTCCAGCCAATCCACACCCCATTTGAGGGCGAGGAGTATCTGCTCAAGCCAATGAACTGTCCTCACCACTGTGAGATCTACCGCAGCAAGCCTCGTTCATACAAGGATCTTCCTGTTCGTCTTGCAGAGTTCGGTACAGTATACCGCTACGAGCAGAGTGGTGAGCTTCACGGTCTTACCCGTGTGCGTTCATTTACTCAGGATGATGCTCACCTCTTTGTGCGTCCAGATCAGCTTCTTGAGGAGTTTGAGAAGGTTATTGATATTGTGCTCTACATCTTCCGCACACTGAAGTTTGACAAGTATACAGCACAGATTTCACTCCGCGATCCAGAGAATACATCTAAGTATATCGGTAGTGACGAGAATTGGGAGAAGGCAGAGAACGCAATTATCCAGGCTTGTCAGGAGAAGGGTCTTAATACTGTTGTTGAGACCGGTGAGGCAGCATTCTACGGTCCAAAGCTCGACTTTATGGTTAAGGATGCACTTGGTAGAAGCTGGCAGCTCGGTACTATTCAGGTAGACTACAACCTTCCAGAGCGCTTTGACCTTACATACAAGGGCGCAGATGATAAGCTCCACCGCCCAATTATGATCCACCGTGCGCCATTTGGCTCTATGGAGCGTTTTGTGGCAGTGCTTCTTGAGCACACAGCTGGTAAGTTCCCACTCTGGCTTGCTCCAGATCAGTGCGTAGTGCTTCCTATCTCTGAGAAGTTCAACGCCTATGCAGAGGAGGTTGCAGCATACCTTAACCAGCACGATGTTCGCGCGCAGGTTGACGATCGTAATGAGAAGATTGGCCGTAAGATTCGTGACAACGAGCTCAAGAGAATCCCTTACCTGCTTATTGTAGGTGAGAAGGAGGCTGCTGAGCGTAGCGTATCTGTTCGTGCTCAGGGTGAGGGCGATAAGGGTGCGATGACCCTTGAGCAGTACCGTGACTATATGCTCGGACTTGTTGCAGCAGAGATTGAGGCGAACAAGTTGCACTAAAATTGCGTAGTATATATGGGGCTGTATGCAGTGCAGCCCCTGCTACCATAACTTATTTTATTATTAACACACTAAACAACTTTAATGGCTGGTTTTAAACCATTTACCCCTCGCCCGCAGAATAATGCAAATGCGCAGGGAAATCAAAATCGCGGTCGTCGTCCTGTTAAGGAGAATCCTAACCGCATTAACAATGAGATTACAGCTCCTACTGTCCGTATTGTAGGCGACAATGTTGAGCCAAATCTGGTTCTTCCAATCTCAAAGGCTATTGCCCTTGCAGATGAGATGGAGCTTGACCTTGTAGAGATCTCTCCAAATGCTGAGCCGCCGGTATGTCGTATTGTAGACTACCAGAAGTTCCTCTATCAGCAGAAGAAGAAGCAGAAGGAGATCAAGGCAAAGCAGACCAAGGTGGTAATCAAGGAGATTCGTTTTGGCCCACAGACCGACGAGCACGACTTTAACTTCAAACTTCGCCACGCCGAGAACTTTATCAAGGAGGGTGCAAAGGTTAAGGCCTATGTATTCTTCCGCGGACGAAGCATCGTCTTTAAGGAGCAGGGTGAGATTCTGCTTCTCCGCTTCGCTACTGCGCTTGAGGAGATTGCAAAGGTTGAGGTTATGCCAACCCTTGAGGGTAAGAAGATGAATATGATTCTTGCTCCAAAGTCAAAGAAAAACTAACCCAAGCAAACATTACTGAAGAGTGTACTATGAGAGTATTGACTGCTCTCATAGTACTCTTTTTCTCTCTTTGCATAGAGCATAAAGGCCTGATAAAGTAGGGTAGAGCTATCCTCAAGAGTATCTATAAACAGATCTACTGTAGAGACAAATCCTACTGCTGAGTGCTTTAAAATGAGGTACTCTCTATAGTCGCTGAGGAACCCTGCTGCCGATATTGAGGCTCTGCTATCCTGTTTTAGACCTACATCTATATGCTCCTCTATAGCAGTTAACTGACTCTCTGTTAGTATCTTTTTTAACATCCTTGATAGCCTTGTGCCACTGTTACGCATTGCTGCAAGTACAAGAATGTCTTTTATTCTGCGACCTATGCCACTGAGTTCAATGTCGTAGGCCGTCTGTGCTATTATCCCCTCTAATATGTACGAAACTTTAACCATAATAATCTATTAACTCAGTTATAAAACGAGTAGCTAATTAAATTATTATGTTAATATCGCCGTTTATAAAAGTAATGCTGCAAAAAGTAGTACCCTTTGCAGCATTTCTCTGTATTTGCTATTTGTTATCTGATAGCGTCGTTCTGAGGTGTTACCCACTTCATCTTCTTCTTGACAAATTTCATAACGCTGAGAGGGTAGTCTGTGCAGGCGATATCTGAGCCGAGGCTTACAGCAAGCTGGAAGTCCTCTATAGAGCCACCTGGCCAGAGGTTGATAATAAGTCCTCTCTTGTGTGCCTCCTTCATAGCCTTGCGGGATGTGCCGTTAAGGTTACAACCAAGACGCTTTACGCCAAGCTCTGCAGCCTTGTCAAATACGCTCTGATCGATAGGCTTGCTGGTGATATACATACACTCAGCATCTGGGTGTAGGGCCTTCATTGTCTCCAGAGCGCGAGTATCAAAAGAGGAGAAGATATAAGTCGCGCTCGCAGACTTTGAAGGCATAACTGCTTTGTAGAGCTTGTCGCAGTAGACCTTGAGCTGCTCTGGGGTGTAGCTTTTGCTCTTCATCTCCCACTCAATGTAGCGGATTTGGCGAGGCGCAAAAAATGCTGTAAGCTCATCTATAAACAGAACTTCATTTCCCTTAAGGCTCTTGTAGCCCTTCAGCTGCTGGCGTGTAGACTCCTCTACAATAACATCAACGCCGCAGGTGCGCTTTAGTGAGGCGTCGTGCATAATTACTAGCTCGCCGTCGGCAGTAAGGCGGATATCGGTCTCAAAGCTACGAACACCGTTCTTGTAGGCGGTCTGGAAGGCAGATAGTGTGTTTTCATCAAGCTCGTGACGAGCACCGCGATGACCGAGAACCTCTATTGAGAGTTGTTTTTGAGCCGATGCACTCAGACAGATAAGTGCAAGGCAGAGTGAGTAAAAGATCCTTTTCATTTCTATATGGTTTTTAGTTAAGCAAAGATAGCAAATTTCTCAGCCAAAACAAATCTTGCAGCTTAGTGGCGGTGGTAATTTTGTCGTTTTTGCTGCTGGTGTTGGGAATTATGTAAATAATTCCTAACTTTGTGGGATTTTGATAATAAACACAATATAGTTATGGTAAAACCAACACTTTTAGTACTTGCTGCGGGTATGGGCTCGCGCTATGGTTCGCTTAAGCAGATGGACGGTGTAGGTCCAAATGGTGAGGCGATTATTGATTATTCTGTCTATGACGCTATTCGCGCCGGTTTTGGTAAGGTGGTATTTGTTATCCGCCACTCTTTTGCTGAGGATTTTATCTCTGTCTTTAATGCTGCTCGTTTTGGCGGTAAGATTGAGGTTGAGTATGTATATCAGGAGCTTGACTACCTGCCAGAGGGCTTTACAGTGCCAGAGGGCCGCGAGAAGCCGTGGGGTACTAACCACGCGGTGATGATGGCAGCAAAGGCTATCGACACACCTTTTGCCGTTATCAATGCTGACGACTTCTATGGTCAGAATGCCTACGAGGTTATTGGTAACTACCTTAGTGGCCTTGCAGATAGCACTGCTCAGTACTGTATGGTAGGCTATGAGGTAAACAAGACCCTTTCGGAGAATGGAACTGTCTCTCGCGGTGTATGTACTGTAGACGAGGCAGGTAATCTGACATCTATGGTTGAGCGCACAAAGATTGAGCGCAACGCTGAGGGTACTATCGTATTCCACGACTTGGGCGACGATCAGCCACTCGAAGAAAACACTCCTGTTTCGATGAATTTCTTTGGCTTTACTCCAGACTATTTCGCTCACTCGGAGGCTGAGTTCAAGAACTTCCTCGCATCGGACGATGTTAAAACAAA
>JAFOYS010000306.1 GCA_017391435.1 Alistipes sp.
CAGGTATGAGCGAAGAATGCCAATACTTGTAATATCTGTCTGATGCCTGCCTATCTGACGGCGGAAACATCCGATGTGGAATGCAAGGGTAAAACCAATCATTATATCAAAGATATAGAGCGAGTTCTGTGCGCCTAACTCCCTGAGAAATAGGAGTAAGTAGGTAAATATTGGCAGACAGTACGGTGCAAGGGAGATAAATATAGCACCAAAGCGTAGACCTCCACTATGGCTCATCTCACCCTCGCCTATATTGGCCTCAAAAGAGTGAATTTTTCGCAGAAACATCATACCTACAATAGTGTGCGACAACTCGTGCGAGAATGTGCGTAGCCACTCAAGGTTCTTGTTGAAGATGCGGATAATTGATAGTACAAAGTAGCCCAACATACCGACACCAACCCATTTATATATAATATAGTGTCCGATAGTCCACTTAATAACGGGGATAATCTCTGTCACGCCAAGTGCAATTAGCAGAGCGATGAGTGGAAAAAATAGTATACGAAACATACTGCCATTAAGTTTGGTTAAGAACTAAAACAGTTGCAAATATAGTAAAAAGTCGGGAAAGACAACTCTCCCGACCAAATATATTATCAACTCTATCTACTAATGGAAGAAGATAGAAGAGATCTCCTTGTAGTTGTGTACACGCTCAATAACCTCAGCAAAGATGTCAGCACAAGAGAGTACTGTAAACTTGTGAAGATCTGCCTCTGGGTTGAGTGGAATAGTGTCAGATACGATAACCTCGCAAAGTGCGCTCTCGTTGATGCGGTCATAAGCCTTACCAGAGAGAACAGGGTGTGTGATTGCCGCACGAACAGACTTTGCACCACGCTCCATAAGCATATTTGCAGCCATACAGATTGTTCCCGCAGTGTCAATCATATCGTCAACAATAAGCACATTGCGACCCTCAACATCACCAATAGCGGTCATAGAACCAACAACATTTGCCTTTGCGCGCTCCTTGTGAGAGATGATAATTGGTGTACCGAGAAGCTTAGCGTAGGTTCCTGCACGCTTTGCACCACCCATATCAGGCGCAGCAATTGATAGATCCTCAATGCCTAAGCTCTGGATGTAAGGTACAAACATACCGCTTGCGTAGAGAGCATCTACAGGTACCTCAAAGAAGCCCTGAATCTGGTCTGCGTGAAGATCCATAGTCATCACACGGTCAACACCTGCTGCAGTGAGCATATTTGCCACCAATTTAGAGGTAATTGGAACGCGTGGACGGTCTTTGCGATCCTGACGAGCCCAACCAAAGTAAGGGATTACGGCGATAACCTTGTAGGCTGATGCGCGACGAGCTGCGTCAATCATCATCAGCAACTCCATAAGATTGTCTGCATTTGGGAATGTAGACTGAATGATAAATACAGTACAACCGCGGATAGACTCTGCATAGCGAGGCTGGAACTCACCGTCACTAAATGTCAGACACTCACAGTCGCCAAGTGTTGTGCCATAAGCGGCAACAATCTTCTCTGCAAGGTAGCGTGATGAACGACCTGCGAAGAATTTAATTTTGTGGATAGCC